>NZ_JBFRFW010000008.1:0-283067 GCF_052115025.1 Bradyrhizobium sp. 2TAF24
GTCTGGCCGACGAGCTTGAGCGCCGGGCCAAAGCCAGTCAGGTAGCCGAAGCCGGTGACGCCGACGAGGCCCATGGCCATGCCGACCGGCACGCGCAGCAGCATCAGAACGAACAGGGTGACGAAGCCGAGGACGGCGACGGTTTCAGGGGTCATGGCCGTTCACTCCGCCGTCTTGACTTTGGCATCATGGACATCTTCCGGATGGAAGATCAGGCGATAGGTCCGGATCGCGATCAGCAGCACCGCCGAAACGTCACCGATCCAGGCGACCGCGAAGAACGGCCAGTTTGGCAGCCGCAGGTCGTAGGTCAGCACGTTGTCCTGGTAGGTGGTGTGAACCTTGTCGAACAGCGTGATGGTCTGCACCGTCACGACGAACAGCAGCACCAGCGTCGCAAAGATGTCGATCAGGCGCTGGTAGCGCGGCGTAGCGTTGGCCCAGACGAGATCGACGGTAATGTGGGAGCCGCGATAACTGGTCGCGGCAATGCCCCAGAAGATCAGGATGCCGAGCAGCAGCCGGCCGAAGTCGTAGTAGTCGGGGATCGTCACAGCGAAGAACTTGCGCATGAGGATCGCAATGAAGGTGTTCAGCGCCACGATGCCGACAAAGGCGGCGGCGATCAGCTCGATCGTGTCGATGAAGCGGTCCATCAGGCTCTTGCGGCTTGACGGCGACGGCGCCAGCGCGCCGTCCTGACTGACTTCCGGTTGTGCGGTCATCGGGTCCCTGGGGGGTGGAACGGGTGAAACAGACAGTCCAAAGGCAGATCGAGCGGCCAGCGCGGCGGCCGATCGCGGCCACCGCGCCATGCCAGGCGACGCGGATCAGATCCCGGCGTCGTGCTTCTTGATGGCGGCGTCGAGGTCGGCCTGGATCTTGGCCGCATCACCACCGGCGGCTTTGACCGAGTCCGCCCAGGTCGAACGCAGCACCTGTGTCGCGGTCTTCCACTGCCCGATCTGCTCGTCGGTCAGCTTGTAGACCTCATGACCCGGCAGCGCCCGCATCTTGACGCGGCCGTTGGCCTCGAACTCGGTCCAGGGATCGGACACCTTGGCCGCCCACTCCGGCGAGCAGTGGTCATCGAACACCTTCTTCTGGGCGTCCGACATCGAATTATAGGTCTTGAGGTTGACGTTGTAGGTGAACACCGTGGTGTAGAGCGGCGTGTCGATATGGTACTTCACGACCTTATCGATGCCGAACAGGAATACCGAACCCCACGGGAACGCGATCTCGTCGGCAACGCCGCGCTCCAGCGCGTCACGCGATTCAGGCGCCGATGCCTGCACGTTGGTGCCGCCGAGCAGCTTGACCATCTCGGCGAACGTGCTCTGGGCGGGACGCACCTTCAGGCCGCTCAGATCGCTCGGCACGACGATCTTCTTCTTGCCATGCAGCGAACCGGGATCGTGGATGAAGGCGAAGCACAGCTTGGTGTCCTTCATCTCGGTCGGCGCGTATTTGCGGTACCACTCATCGAGCGCCATCGTTCCCTTCTTGCCGTCGCCGAAGGTGAACGGGACCTGGCCGGCGGCCACGATCGGGAAGCGGCCCGGCTGATAGCCCGGGTTGACATAGGTGACGTCGGCGATGCCGTCGCGCGCCATGTCATAGTGGTCGAACGCCTTGCCGAGCTGCTCGGAAGGGAACACGATGCCCTTGATGGTGCCGCCCGAGGCCTTCTCGAGATCGGCGGCCCACGCCTGCGTCGCCGGCACCAGCGGATGCGCCGGCGGCACCCACAGCGAGATCTTCAGGGTAATGGTCTTGTCCTGCGCCATCGCGGGGGTCAGCGCGGACATCGTCCCCGCCATCGCGAGCGCCAGCAGTGTCGTCTTCTTCAAAGGTCCCTCCCTTCGCGGTAAACGCCGAACTTGACCGGGAAACCCGGCTGCCCATGCTAATTATTTAACATGTTATCTAGTTCGACGGGTCTTGCCAAGCCCTCGCGCGCGCCGCAGCGGGGGCGATTGTCCATTGCCGAGCTCATCGACGATGCGGCGAAGCAGCGCCATCAGCAGCGGTTTATCCTTGCCGACGATGGCATCGAGCTTCTCGTCGTGCGCGTGGGCGATCACCTGCAACTTCCTGAGCATCGCCTCCCCGGCCGCGGTGAGCTTGACACCATAGCTGCGCTGGTCGCCGGCCTTGCGGCGGCGGGCGATCAGGCCACGGGCGTCGAGCCCGTTGAGCGTCGAGGTCAGCGTCGAACGGTCGCGCCCACACAGCTTGCTGAGCTCGGTCGGCGTCAGGCCAGGGTTGTCCGACAGGATGGTCAGAATGGTGTACCAGCCGGGCTTGAGATCCGCCTTCCCCGCCGCCTGGCGGATCGCCTGGAACGAGGCCTCCTGGGCGATGCGCAGGTAGTAGCCGATCAGGTTGGCCAGCGCCGGCGGCACGTAAGCCTCCTCGCCGCCAAACGGCGGCGAGGTCTTGATGGGTGCTTTCATCTTCCGTTCGGCCACGATGCCCGACCGCTCAGAACGGATAATGCTGATGGCTTTCGATGGTCACCCAGCGCAGGTCGGTGAACTCCGCCACCGCCGCGCGGCCCCCGAACCGGCCATAGCCCGAGCCCTTGACGCCGCCAAACGGCATCTGGGCCTCGTCGTGCACGGTCGGTCCGTTGATATGGCAGATGCCGCTCTCGATCCGGCCGGCGACGCTGAGCGCGCGGTTGATGTCGCGGCTGAACACCGCCGACGACAGGCCGTACTCGGTGTCGTTGGCGACCCGCACCGCCTCGTCGTCGCCCTTGACGCGGATGACACTCTTGGCCGGGCCGAACGACTCCTCGCTGTAGATGCGCATCGCCGGGGTGACGCGATCGATCACGGTCGCCTCCATGATCGAACCGGTGCGGCCGCCGCCCGCGACGACCTCGGCCCCCTTGGCCTTGGCATCGGCGATCAGTTCCTCGACCTTCTCGGCGGCCTCGACGCTGACGAGGGAGCCCAGCACCACGTGCTCGCGCGGGTTTCCGGCCGGCAGCTTCTTGGCCCGCGCCGCGAACTTGGCGACGAAGGTGTCGGCGATCTTCTCGTCGACGATGATCCGCTCGGTCGACATGCAGATCTGGCCCTGGTTGGCGAACGAACCGAAGATCGCGGCATCGACGGCGTCGTCAATATTGGCGTCGTCGAGCACCACCAGCGGTGCCTTGCCGCCGAGCTCCAGCAGCACCGGCTTGAGATGGCGCCCGGCGGTCTCGGCGATGATGCGGCCGACCCGGGTCGAGCCGGTGAAGTTGATACGCTTCACGGCGGGATGGGCGATCAGCGCCTCGACCACCGCGGCGGCGTCCTCCGGCTGGTTGCTGATGACGTTGACCACGCCCGCCGGGAAGCCGGCTTCGCGGAACACCTGGCCGATCAGGCGCTGGGTGGCCGGGCACAGCTCGGAGGCCTTCAGCACCACCGTATTACCGCACGCCAGCGGCATCGCCACCGCGCGGGTGCCGAGAATGACCGGGGCATTCCACGGCGCAATGCCGACGCAGACGCCGACCGGCTTGCGCACCGCCATCGCCAGGGTGCCGGGCTTGTCGGAGGGAATGACCTCGCCCGAGATCTGGGTGGTCATCGCCGCGGCCTCGCGCAACATGTTGGATGCCAGCATGACGTTGAAGTGGGCCCACGGCGCGGTTGCGCCGGTCTCTTCCGTCATCAGCGCGGCGAAGTCGGCGCCCTTGCCCTGCATGACGTCGGCGGCCTTGAGCAGCAGCATGCGGCGCTCGGTCGGCGACAGCGCAGCCCAGGCCGGGAATGCCTTCGCGGCGCTGTCGACGGCACGCTTGGCGTCCTCGACACCGCCGGCAGCGGCGGTGGTCGCGACCGCGCCGGTCACCGGGTTCTTGCGCGCGAACGTGCGCCCACCCGCGGCATCGAGATCAGAATTGTCGATCAAAAGCTGAACATTCATGGTGCGCTCCCCTCATCCGCATCGGTTGCGATGCTTGACCCGGCATTGATTGCCCGGACGACTAGCAAACCTGCCGCCATCCGACAAGATGCTTGGATATCAAAGTATCTAGTTTGATACCAAAGCATCTCCGGAGATGCCGAATTTTGCAGGGAAAAACGACACCGCGGTGACGGCCATTTCGCATCGCAACACGCAGCACATCGGCGCGGCCAACACCCGAACAAGGCTTGAGAATTTCGCACACCCCGTCGCGCCGCCCGATGAAGCCACGAGTGCGCCGGCCGGCACCAGGCCGTTGTGACCTCGGCCACGTTCCGCCTGCGAGGAGTGCGATGCGCGAGAGACCCCGGCGGCGATCAAGGGAGGACACACGATGATCGGGTGGGGGGCGTCGATGTCGCGATGGCGCCGTGCCGGCGATCGCCATCGACGATCACGTCATCGCCGACATCGCATCGCGACAGGTGCGATCTCCGTCGCACGCACGTATCTGCGGTTGCGCCATCAACGACGAACACCACGCATTGCAAGACTTATCGGCACCGCGCGTGTTCTCGCGACACGCAAGCGCCGCACATGTCCATCGCGAACGACGGCGTCGTCCCGTCGTCAACAGCAGAATCTCGGAGCGGCGTATCAATTCTTGAATTGTGGTGTAATCTTGGTGTCGTGCAGATCGATTCCCGATCAGCGCAGATTCGTTTGAGCCCTTTTGGTCTGATGGAGGACATCATGGCGAAGAAAGCGAAGAAGGCGAAGAAGACGGTGAAGAAGGCGGCCAAGAAGACCGCCAAGAAGAAGACCGCGAAGAAGAAGAAGTAACCTTCGCGCCTCGCGACAATCGCCGCGCTTTCAAGCCGAGACTCGCTTTCCGCGGGATCATCGCCCGGCAGACGCCAACGTCTTTCCGGCCCTATCTCCTACGCGGCAACAAATGGTGAAATTTCGACCCATGGGCAGTCGGTCACTGCCTATGGGCCGATTTTTCTGTGAGGCCACTGCAGCACTGCTGCCGCCTCGCCCTCACCTGGCAAGCCTTTCATTTCACTTCAACTTTCACACTGCGCCATCCCGGCCGCGGTGAAGTTGAGCGTGGCTGCGCTGCATGGCATTCAGCCGGTCAAACCGCCGAGTGAGCGGCCGCCATCGACAAGGATGACCTGCCCGGTGATGAAGTCTGTCGTCGGCGAGGCGAGGAATGCGACCATGTTGGCGATGTCCTCGGGGCGGCCGAGCCGCCCGACCGGCTGCACCGAGGCGAGCCTCGCGCGGGCTTCATCGCTCCACGCGGCGAGGATCGGTGTATCGATGACACCGGGAGCCACCGCGTTCACCAGGATGCCGCGCGGCGCGAGCTCCAGCGCCAGCGCCCGCGTCAAGCCGACCACCGCCGCCTTCGACGCCACATAGTGGGCATAGTCGACGGCGCCGAGATAGGCGCGCGAAGCGATATTGACGATGCGTCCGCTTGCCGACATCCGCCGCGCCGCCGCCCGCGCCAGCACGAACATCCCGACCAGGTTGATATCGTACATCCGGCGGAAGTCCTCGGGGGTGAGGTCCTCGGTCCTCTTGACGTCGAAGATGCCGGCGTTGTTGACCATGACGTCGACCCGCGGCAGGCCGGCGATCAGCGCCTCGCAAGCCGCCTCGTCGCGCACGTCGAGCCGCCGCGCCTCGGCACGGCCGCCCTGGTCGCGGGAGATGGCGGCCGCGGCCTCCTCCACATGCCCATCAACATCAGTCAGCACCACATGGACGCCGTCGGCGGCGAGCCGTTGCGCGGTCGCAAAGCCGATGCCGCGTGCCGCGCCGGTGACGACGGCGATACGGCCCGCTTGCTGCTGCCCGGTCATGGCCTCTCTCCCCTGTCAGCGTGCCGGCGCGTCGTGGGCGTAGGTCGCGACCATGGACGGCCGCTCGCCAAACACCTTGAACCACTGCGCCGCCTGCGGCCGGCCCTCACGCCAGCCATGGTCAGGAAAGCGGAAGTCGAGATAGGCAAGCGCGCAGCCCAGCGTGATGGTGCCGATGGTCACGGCATTACCGAACTGCGGCGCCAGCGCCTCGATCTGATCGAGCGCCGAATTGATCTTGGCGAGTTGGCCGTCGCGCCACGGTTTCCACTGCATCTCCGCCGGACGCACCACGGTCTCGTAACGGGCGAGCAGCGCCGCATCGATCAGGCCATCGCCGAGCGACTGCTGCACCAGCGCCGCCCAGCGCTGCGGCCCGGTCGCCGGGAACACCTTGGTCCCGGTCGACTGGGCGTCGAGGTATTCGCAGATGACGCGGCTGTCGAACAGCGCGGTGCCGTCGTCGGCAAGCGCGGTCGGCACCTTGCCGAGCGGATTACGCGCGACAATGGTCATGTCGCGGTTGATCGGGTGAGCCGCGCTCGGCAGCTTCTCGACCTGGTCGAACTGACCGGTCTCGTGGGCCGTCACCAGCACCTTGCGGACGAACGGCGACGCGGGGGAATAGAACACTTTCAGCATCGGAAATCTCCAGGAGGCAGGAACAGGTCGGTGGAGCGGACGACGGGCACCGTTTACGGCATCCGTCCAGCAATATCGCAGCCGGCAATGTAGCCGAAGGTCAGCGCCGGGCCGAGGGTGATGCCGGCAGCCGGATAGTTGCCGGCCATGATCGAGCGCATGTCGTTGCCGCAGGCATAGAGGCCGGCGATCGGCTCGCCGTCCTCGCTGAGGACACGGGCATGGGTATCGGTCTTCAGGCCGAGCGCCGAGCCGATGTCTCCCGGCCAGACCCGCACCGCGTAGAATGGCGGCTTGACGATCGGGCCGAGGCACGGATTGGGCTTGTGGTCGGGATCGCCGAGATAGCGATTGTATTCCGAGCTGCCCTTGCCGAACTCCGGATCGACGCCGGTCTGCGCATAGCGGTTGTGGTTGGCCACCGTCTCCGCCAGCGCTGCGGCATCGACACCGATCGCCCTGGCGAGGTCCGGCAGGGTCTGCGCCTCGATCAGGTAGCCGGCGCGGATCAGCGGGCCGTGCAGGTACGGACCCGGACGCGCAAGACCAAGGCCGTAGGTGCGCACGAACGCCGCGTCGCACACCAGATAGGACGGGATCGACGGCACGCTCTGGTGCGCCTGATACATGCCTTCGACGAAGCTGTGGTATGAGGTCGCCTCGTTGACGAAGCGCCGGCCGCTCCTGTTGACGGCGATGACGCCGGGCTTCTGGCGGTCGAGCACCAGATGCGGGAACACGGTGGTGCTGCCGTCGGCCTTCTTGAGAATGGAGACCGGTGTCAGGAACGCGGGTTCCGCGGCTTCGCTCTCCATCACGCCGCCGGCCGAGATCCCGAGCCGGATGCCGTCGCCAACATTGCCGGGGGGCGACATGCTGGTGTGCTGGCCGGCGAACGCTACATGCTCGGCCCGCCATTGCGGGTTCTGCGGCGCGCCGCCGCCGGCGAGCACCACCGCCTTGCGGGCGCGGACCCGCTGGCTGCGGCCGCTGGTTTCGATCACCGCGCCGACCACCCGGCCGTTCTCGATGATCAGTTCGCTGATGCCGGTACGCAGCCGCAGGTCGATACCGCGGTCGAGGGCCGACTTCAGCAGCCGCGCCGCCAGCGCGTTGCCGAGGATCAGCCGGGTGCCGCGCGGGTAGCGCAGGCGGTCGCTGAGGTAGCGCCCGATCAGCTTCGCCGCCGCCACGAACGACTTCGCCGACTTGTGCGCCGACAACAGGTTGGCGATGTCCTTGCGGTCCACCATCATGCCGCCGAGGGCGACAAAGGTGTGCAGCGGCGCCCGCACGCTGGCGAAATGCCGTCCGAGCTCGCGGCCGTCGAACGGCGCCGGATCGAGGGTGCGCCCGCCGAGCGAGGCGCCTTCGAGCTCCGGCTCGTAGTCCGGCGAATAGGCCCGTGGCAGCAGCTTCACGGCGGTGTTGGCGGCCATGAACGACACCATGCGCGGGCCGGCGTCGAGGTAGGCTTCCACCATATCGCGGCGCAGCCGGTTGCCGAGCGTCTGCTCGAGGTAGCGCCAGACGCTGGCGCGGCTGTCGCTATGGCCGACCGAGGCCATCAATGGATTTTCGGGAATCCACACCGCGCCGCCGGACACCGCGGTGCTGCCGCCGAAATACTCCGTCTTCTCCACCACCATCACGGTAAGGCCGGCCTGGGCCACCGTCAGTGCCGCGGCCATGCCGCCGGCGCCGGAGCCCATCACCAGGACATCGATCTCGTGATCCCATTGCGAACCGACCATCTCTCTCGTTCCCGTCTTTTTCTTTAAACCTTAGAGCCGATCCGCCCGTCCGTTGCGGCGCGCTGCAGCTGATTGAAACGTCTTGAAACCGAGCCCTTACGCCACTTCCAGCCAGTTACGCCGGGTCTGCGCGTCACCGCGCAGCGCCTCCGGCGTGCCCTCGAACACGATCTGTCCCCGCCCCATCACCAGGCAGCGTCCGGCGATGCGCAGCGCAATGGTCATCTTCTGCTCGACCAGCACGATACCGACGCCGCGGCGGGCGATATCCTGCATCACGTCCACCAGCCCCTCGACGATCTTCGGCGCCAGCCCTTCGGTCGGCTCGTCGATCAGGATGATGCGGGGATGGCAGAGCAGCGAGCGGCACAGGGTGAGCATCTGCTGCTCGCCGCCGGACAGGTTACCCGCCTTGGTCCAGCGCCGCTCCTTGAGACGCGGAAAATAACTGTACATCTGCTCGATGGTCCACGCCGGGGCGCCGGCGACCGGCGGCTGCTGGCCGACCTGCAAGTTCTCTTCCACAGTGAGGAAGTCGAACACCAGCCGCTCCTCGGGCACGAAGGAGATGCCGTGGCGCACAATACGGTGCGCCGGCGCGCCCGCCAGTTCATGGTCGCCGAGGCGGACCGAGCCAGCGCTCGGCGTCACCAGGCCGACGATGGTCTTGAGCATGGTGGAGCGGCCCGAGCCGTTGCGGCCGAGCACGGCGACGATCTCGCCCTGGTCCATGGCCATGTCGACCCCGGTCAGCACATGGCTCTTGCCATAGTGAGCATGCAGGTTGCGGATCGACAGCGCGGTCATGCGTGGCCCTCGCCAAGATAGGCTTCCTGAACGCGGGCATTGTCGCGAATGGCCGCGGGGGTGTCGGAGGCGATGATCTGGCCATAGACCAGCACCGAGATACGGTCGCTCAGCGAGAACACCACGTCCATGTCGTGCTCGATCACGATCAGGGTCTTTCCCGTGGTGACACGCTGCATCAGGTCCACGGTGTAGCTGGATTCCTCGCGCGACATGCCTGCGGTCGGCTCGTCCAGCAGGATCACCTGCCCGCCCGGCCCGAGCGTCATGCCGATCTCGAGCGCGCGCTGCTCGGAGTATGTCAGATCGCCGGCCATCTTGTTGGCGAGCGCCTCCAGGCGGACCAGCTCCAGCAGTTGCTCGGTGTCGCGGTTGATCGCCCGCGCTGCCGCCGCGCGGCGGAACAGGCTGAAGCGGCGGCCGTGGCGGGCCATCACCGCGATGCGCAGGTTTTCGAACACGCTGAGACGCGCGAACACGGTCGTGGTCTGGAACGAGCGCGACAGTCCGGCGCGGTTGACCTTGTGCGGCGCCATGCCGCCGATGCCAGCACCACGCAGACGGATCTCGCCGGAGGTCGGCTGGTAGTAGCCGGTGACGAGGTTGAACAGTGTCGACTTGCCGGCGCCGTTGGGGCCGATGATGGCATGGCGCTCGCCCTCCCCGACCGTGAGGTCGAGGCCGCGGATGATCTCGGCGTCGCCGAACGACTTCTTCAGTCCGTTGATCTGCAGGGCCGGTGTCATGCGCGCACCTTGAGGCGACGGGTGGACCAGTGCACCGCCGCCGCCGCGCCGACCAGCGCCAGCGGCATGAGCCAGGTGGTCGGCGAGGTCGGCAGCCAGGCGCGGTTGAACACCGAGATCGCCGGCCACACGCCGGTGCGCTCGACCTCGGCGGCATAGTCGCGGGCGAACAGCGTGGCACAGAGCTCGCACAACAGAACGATGCCGAGCGCGGCAAACGCCAAGGTCAGGACCTGCAGGACGAGCCGCCCGGCGGCGCGCCAGCCGTCCCGGCCGATCGCGTCGACCCAGTCGAGACTCCACTGTGCGATGCCGTTCGGAGCCTTCAGCATGACCACAATGAAGATGACGCCCTGGTAGAGCAGCCATGAGCGGGTGAGATCGGACACCACATGACCGAACAGGCTCATCAGGAAGCCGCCGATCGCCGGCCCCAGGAATAAGGTCGAGCCGCCGATGAAGGTGGTCAGCACCACGCTCGACGACATGCTGAGCTGGAACAGGACGTAGTTGGCGCTCTCGTTGGACACGGCGAGCAGCGCGCCGGCGACGCCGGAGAACATCCCGGACACCGCGAATACCAGGATCTTGGTGGCATGAACATTGTAGCCCAGCGCCGGCAACCGCTTTTCGTTCTCCCGTAGCGCGATGGTGAGGCGGCCGAACAGGCTGCGGGTATAGGCCCACAGCAGTCCCGCCGACAGCACCGTCCAGATCAGAACCAGGGTGTAGACGTGCTGCTCGGAGCCGAAATTCCACAGTGCGAACGGCTGGCGGAACGAGGAGATGCCGGTCTCGCCGCCGAAGACGCCCTGCAGATTGGGGGCCAGCGTGTACAGCAGCTCGGCGATGGCCAGCGTCACCATGGAAAAATAGACGCCGCTACGCATGGTGGCGAAAAAGCCGAACACCGCGCCGGCGAGCCCCCCCCGCCAGTGCGCCGGCCAGCGGGATGAACGGCGTGGGCAGCCACAACACGCCGTGGTCGACGGCGACCATGGCATGCACGGCGGCAAAGGCGCCGACGGCAAAATAGGCGGCATGGCCAAACGACAGCATGCCCGCCTGCCCCGCCAGCAGGTTGAAGGCGAGCGCGAACAATGCAGCGATCAGCGCCTTGCTGAGGACGCCGAGGGTGGCATCGGCAAGCAGGAACGGCGCCGCGGCAAGCGTCAGCACCACGAGAACGAGGGCGGCTGCGCCGATCCGCGACCGGGACAGCGCCGCGCCGGCCGGTGCCTGCGACGAAGCGGTGAGAGGCATGGCGGTCATCCTACAGACGATCTCCGAACAGGCCGGCGGGCCGGACCATCAACACGATCAGCATCACCAGCACCGGCATGGCGCCGGCGAAGGTGGAGAGCTTGACGACGAGCGGGCCACCAAGCGCGGTGACGATCCCGCCGAGGCCGACATAGCCGAACAGGTCGGCGATCGAGACGTCGATGCCGATCGACAGCGACGTCAACAGGCCGATAATCAGCGAGGCGGCGAACGCGCCCTCGAGCGAGCCGAGGCCGCCGACCACGACGACGACGAACACCAGCACGCCCATCTCCAGTGCCATGTTGGGGCTGGTGGTGAGCAGCGCGCCCCCGACGACGCCGGCGACGCCCGCCATCCAGGCGCCGAGGCCGAAGGTGCCCATGAACAGCGTATCGACGTTGTGGCCGAGTGCCCCGGTCATCGCCGGGCGCTGCACCGCCGCGCGCACGACAATACCGATGCGGGTACGGCGCAGCAGGTAGAACAGGATGCTGAACAGCACGAGCGCCGTCACCCCGACGAAGATGCGATAGAACGGATAGTCGGTGCCGAACAGCGAGAACGCGGGAAAGCGCAGCGCCGCCGGTACATTGTAGGGCACGGCATAATTGCCGAACACCAGCTTCATCATTTCCTCGGCCACGAACGCAAGGCCGAAGGTCATCAGCAGCTCATGGGCATGGCCGAACTTGTGGACGGGGCGCAGCAGGAAGCGCTCGACCACGATGCCGATGATCCCGACCAGGATCGGCGCAACGATCAACGCTCCGGCGAAGCCGATCAGCTTGACCAGCGAATACGCCAGATATGCCCCGATCATGTAGAACGACGCATGGGCGAAGTTGATGATGCCCATCATGCCGAACACCAGCGTCAGGCCGGCAGACACCATGAACAGCAGCAAGCCATAGATCAGGCCGTTGATGGTGGAAACGACAATGAATTCCATCGCGTGCCCGCGCGCCGCCCCCGCGGCGCGCGCCTCCCCTTAGCGATTGGCGATCAGTTCGGCCGCTGCATCTTGCAGGACGGCGCGACCTCGATGGCGGCGGTCTTCGCATCCACCACCTTCAGCAGCTTGAAGCCCATGTCTGTGCCATCGACCTTGTAGGCCGCAGCTTTCGACACTTCGCTGACGGTGATCGGCAGGATCGCCTGGTGGTCGTCCTTGCGCACCGACCACGGCCCGATCGGCGACTCCCAATGCGAGCTCTCGATCGCCAGCGCCAATGCCTTGGCGTCGATCGCGCCGCCCTTGAAGTCGACGGTCTTGAGCGCCTCGCCGAGCAGCATCAGCGCGAACACCGCGGTCGGTTCCTCGGAATAGGGATAGTGGCCGATGCGGGTCTTGAAATCCTCGATGAACGCCTTGCCCTTCTCGCCGCCCGCCTCGAGGTTGTAGATCTTGACGAGATAGGAGCCGAGCGCGGCCGGGCCGGCATTGCCGAGCGTGCCGGGAGTGTCGAGCGAGGTGTTGCCGAAGCGCACCTTGGAGCCGGCGTCCCCCGCCGCCTTGAGCAGCAGGATGATGTCGTTGGCCCAGTTGCCGGTCAGCACCGTCTCGGCGCCGGATGCCTTGATCTTCGCCATGTAGGGCGAGAAGTCCTGGATCTTGTTGACGTCATGCAGCACCGCCTCGACCACGGTGGCACCGGCTTCCTTGACCGCACGGGCCTGGGCGGCCTGCATGTCGTGACCGTAGGAGTAGTTCTGGTTGATGGAGTACACCTTGGTGCCGAGCACGCCGGTTTCCTTCATCACCTTGACCAGCGCCTGCATCCGCACATAGGGGTTCGACCCCATGCGGAAGAACCAGAAGTGGCAGCGCTCGGCGGTCAGCTCGTAGGCCTCCGAGCCGACATTGTAGTAGATGATTTCCTTGCCGGGATTGCGCAGGTTGTACTTGCGGATGTCCTCGGTGAGCTGGGCGGCGACGGCGGACGACGATGCCGAGGAGACGATCCGCGCACCGTCGGCGATCGCGGTCTTGAGCTTGTCAGCCGCGCCGGTCGGACCGCCCTGGTTGTCGTATTCGATCAGTTGAACCTTGTCGCCGTTGAAACCGCCGGCCTCATTGATGCGGGCGACGCCGTAGCGCATGCCTTCGGTGAAGGCGATGCCGGTCTGCGCCGCCGGCCCCGACAGCGCCTCGATCATCGCGATCTTCAGCGGCTCGGCCGAGGCTGCCCCCATCAGCGCGGCGAACGACGCACCCGCGGCCAGCATCTTGAGCAATGATTTCACAACAGCCATGACGGCCCTCCCTCTCGTTTTGGTTCTTGCTTGCCCGGACGCCAGCTACTGCTGGGCGTCCAGGATCTTGCTGGCGTAGTCGCGGCCCCTGGCGTGGGTCAGGAAGCCGGCAGTCAAACCGCCGTCGACCGGGATCACCGCGCCGTTGACGTAGGACGCGTGGTCGGACAGCAGAAACAGGATGACGGCGGCGATCTCACTCGCCTGTGCGACACGGCCGAGCGGCGTGCGGTCGCACATCACCCCGTCGACGAAGCGCTCGGGCACGCCGCCGCGCAGCATCGGCGTATCGACCGCGTTGGGCCCGACGCCGTTGACGCGGATGCCGCGGTTGCCCCACTCGATGGCCAGCGTCTTGGTCAGCCCGACCACCGCCCATTTCGATGCGGCGTAGTTCGCCCGCCCCGCCTGACCGCCGAACGACGTGATCGAGGCCAGCGTGACGATGGCGCCACGCTGGCGCGGCAACATCACCTCGGCTGCGGCCTGACAGCTGTAGAACGTACCGGACAGGTTGATGTCGATGACGTCGCGCCAGGCCGCGCCGTCCATGGTCTCCGCCGGCTGGGTTCGGGTGATGCCCGCCGCCGGTACGAGGCCTGCGATCGGGCCGGTGTCGCGCTCGATCGCCGCGACCACCGCCCTGGTGGCGTCGAGGTCGCGCACGTCGAGCGCATGCCCCACAGCGCGGGTGCCGAAACGATCGGTGATCTCCCGCGCGGTCTGCGACGCGGCCGCGCCGTCCATGTCCGCGAGCGCGACATCGCCACCGGCCGCGGCGATCGCCTCAGCGGTCGCCCGGCCGATGCCGCGCGCCCCGCCGGTGATGAGAAACAGCCGTCCAGCAATTCCGTCCATGAGCACCTTCCGATCGGGGGCGGCTTATAATTGGATACAATTACCCTTGTAAAGACCAATTTCAAGGAATAAAAAACCTCTTAACGCTTAGATTGTATCCAATGAGATCCAGATGGCTGCCACCCGCACCCGGTCCCAGACCGTGACCGACGACATCCGCGAGCTGATCGTTCAGGGAGAATTGCAGCCGGGCGAGCACGCCAACGAGCAGCCGATCGCCGAACGCCTCGGCGTGTCGCGCACGCCGGTACGGACCGCGCTGAGCACGCTGGCGACTGAAGGCTTCCTCGTCTACCACCCGAACCGCGGCTACTTCGTCCGCCGTTTCGACCTGTCCGAGCTGATGGACGCCTACGACGTCCGCGCCACACTGGAAGGCCTCGCGGCGCGGCGCGCCGCCGAACGCGGCCTCAACGACGAGGACGAGGCGGCGATCCGCGCTGCGCTCGCCGACGGCGACCGCATCCTGACCAAGGACACGTTCGAGCCGGACGACCTGCTGCCCTACAGGGCGATGAACATGGCGGTGCACGGTACAGTCATCAAGGCCGCGCACAGTGTCCGCCTCGAGCAGGCGATCCGCTCGGCGCAGAACATGCCGCTGCTGTCCGACCGCATCATTCTCTGGCAGGACCTGCCGATCCTGCGGCGCTCGCACGACGACCACCATCGCGTGCTCGACGCCATCCTGCATCGCAAGGAATGGCGTGCGGAATCGCTGATGCGCGAGCACGTCTACTATGCCGGCCTCAACCTGCAGCGCCACCTGCGCCAGTATTGCGGCCATGACGACATCATCCAGCCCGAGGCCTGGCGCGACGTGCTTGCCTCGTAGCGCCTCACCCGCTCCTCAAGCAACACAATCAACAACAACGAGAGGAAACACCCGGGATGAGCGCCTCGACCGCACTGTTCGATGTCACCGATCGCATCACCATCATCACCGGCACCTCGTCCGGCATCGGCCTCGCCACCGCGCAGGCCTTCCTGCAGGCCGGCGCTCGCGTGCTCGGCGCCGACCGCACCGAAGCGCCGCAGGCACTGACCGCTCACCCGCACTTTCAGGGGGTGACGCTGGATCTGACTGCCGAAGACGCCGGCCATGCCGTGCTCGCCGCCTGCCGCACCCGGTTCGGCGAGGTCGACGTGCTGATCAATAACGCCGGCATCGGCGACGCCAAGTCGATTGCGCTAACGAGCGATGCCGACCTTGCGCGCTATCTCGCCGTCAATGTCGCGGCGCCCTTCCGGCTTTGCCGCGAGGTGATCGCCGCGATGAAGGGACGCGGCGGTGCCATCATCAACATCGCCTCGGTGTTCGGCATGGTCGGGGCTGCCAACAGCGCCGCTTATGCGCCGACCAAGGCCGCCGTGATCGGCATGACCCAGCAGCTCGCCACCGAGTTCGGCCGCGACGGCATCCGCGTCAACGCCGTCGCGCCCGGCCTGATCGCCACCCCGCTGACAGAGACGCGGCTCGGCACCAATCCCTGGTTCCGGACCATGATGATCGACAACTGCCCGCTCGGCCGTCCCGGCCGCGCCGACGAGGTCGCCGCCGCCTGCGTGTTTCTCGCCTCCCCGGCCGCGAGCTTCATCACCGGCGTCACCCTGCCGGTCGACGGCGGCTGGTCGAACGCCAAGTTCCTGCCGGCGCCGGTTTAGAGCGTTTTCGAGCGAAGTGGACACCGGTTCGCGTGAAGAAAACGCGTCAAACAAAAAATCAGAGCGCGTTCGCGCTTCCATCCGAAGCAAACGCGCTCTAAGCGCTCAGAAGCCGCGCGCAACGACAAGCGATGCGCGCGGCCATCGCACGATGCGGCCTTCTTACTTCACCAGAGCGATCGCTGCGCGCAGCGTTTCCACGATCTGGCCGATCTGGCCTTCCTCGATGATCAGCGGTGGCGACAGCGCGATGACGTCGCCGGTCACGCGCACCAGAACGCCGCGGCGATAGCACTCGGCAAACACCTCCTGCCCCCGCGCGCCGACCGCGCCGTCGCGCGGCGCAAGCTCGATCCCGGCAATCAGTCCGGCGGCGCGGATGTCGACGACATGCGGGCAGTCGCGCAGCGTATGCATCGCATCCGACCAGCCGGTGGCGAGCGTCGCACCACGGGTCAGCAGGTTCTCGCGCTTGTAGATATCGAGCGTGGCGAGACCCGCCGCACAGGCCGCAGGGTGACCGGAATAGGTATAACCGTGGAAGAACTCGATCTGGCTCTCGTCGCCCTGCATCAGTGCGTCGTAGATCGAAGAGCTCGCAAACACCGCCCCCATCGGGATGGTGCCGTTGGTCAGGCCCTTGGCGGTGGTGACGATATCAGGCGTGACACCGAAATAGTCGGTCGCGAACGGCGTGCCGAGGCGGCCGAAGCCGGTGATGACCTCGTCGAAGATCAAGAGGATGCCATGCCTGGTCGCGATCTCGCGCAGCCGCTGCAGGTAGCCCTTCGGCGGCAGCAGCGCGCCGGTCGAGCCGGCAACCGGCTCGACGATTACAGCGGCAATGGTGTCGGCGCCGTGCAGCACCACCAGCCGCTCGAGATCGTCGGCGAGTTCGGCGCCGTGCTCGGGCAGGCCGCGCGAGAACGCGTTGCGCGCCGGGTCGTGGGTATGCCGCAGGTGATCGACGCCCGGCAGCGACGTGAAGGCGCGGCGGTTGTAGCCGAGACCGCCGACCGACAGTCCGCCGAAGCCGACGCCATGATAACCACGCTCGCGGCCGATCAATCGGGTGCGGCTCGCCTGGCCCGTCGCGCGATGATAGGCGAGCGCGATCTTGAGCGCGGTGTCGACCGATTCAGAGCCCGAATTGGTGAAGAACACACGGTCGAGCCGGCCGCCGCCCGGCGCCATCGCCGCGAGCTTCTCGGCGAACTCGAAGGCGATCGGGTGACCCATATTGAAGGACGGCGCATAGTCGAGCGTCGACAACTGACGTTCGACCGCCTGCACGATCTCGCGCCGGCCATGGCCGGCATTGACGCACCACAGCCCGGCTGCGCCGTCCAGGATGCGGCGATCGTCAGCGGTGGTGTAGTGCATCCCCTCGGCGGCGACCAGCAGCCGCGGCTCACGCTTGAAGCGGCGGTTGGCGGTGAACGGCATCCAGTAGCTGGACAGGTCGAGCGCATTGGCAGGCGATTGGCTGGTCATGGGGCGTTTCCTCCGTCTGGAGCGAGGGAACACACTGGCGAGGGTGTTGAACAGTCCTTTTCTGATTTACTCTAAGCTACTGAAATCATTTGTATCTATTTTCAAGATTTGCGATATTTCGAACAACTTCAACACCCGGCCGGAACGCTTCGGCGGGTTGAAACGGGCGGCCCTGCATGAGCGACGACATCGGCAACCGGCTGCGATCCCTCAGGATTTGGCACAATCTGTCGCAACGGGAGCTCGCCAAGCGCGCCGGTGTGACCAACTCCACCATCTCGCTGATCGAATCGAACCGCACCAACCCTTCAGTCGGCGCGCTCAAGCGCATCCTCGACGGCTTCCCAATCGGTCTTGCCGAATTCTTCTCGTTCGAGCCGGAGCGCCCCAAACAGGTGTTCTACCGGGCCGACGAACTCGTCGAGATCGGCAAGGGGCCGATCTCATTCCGCCAGGTCGGCGAGAGCATGTTCGGCCGCGCGCTGCAGATCCTGAAGGAGTGCTACGCGCCCGGCGCGGACACCGGCAAGGTGCCGCTGGTCCATGAGGGTGAGGAAGGCGGCATTGTCCTGAGCGGACGGCTCGAGGTCACGGTCGACGACGAGCGCAAGATCTTGGGGCCCGGCGACGCCTACTATTTCGAGAGCCACCGGCCGCACCGCTTCCGCTGTGTCGGCCCCGTACCTTGCGACGTGATCAGCGCCTGCACGCCGCCGACATTCTGACGGGACGGCCTCCCCATCATGTCGCCGACGCCGGCGGCATCCTGAAACTGGGGAAACGGCTCAGCAGCGCCGCCTTCACGAACTTGAAGTGCTTGATGGTGTGGGTCAGCTCGTCGAGGCGCCGCTGGCCGTTGGCGACCTCCTGGTCGAACAGGTTCTGGTGGTGGGTATCGAGCGGTTCACGGGTGAGATATTCGTCGCTGTCATTGCCAAGCGTCACGGCCGCGCGGGCGAGCACGTCGTCGATGCGCGTGCTGAGCCCCGACCACTCGGTTTCCGCAGCTCCGACCGCGGCATCGATGGCACGGACAATCGAGGCGATCCGGGCGGTGTCGGTCTCCGCGTCACGCCCCGCCGAGCGGGCCCGGAACGGGCCACCGGACCGCGCACGCGAGAACAGCTGGAACATGGGTCGCTCCCTTTGGCCATGTCGATGCGCCCGTCGACGGACAGGCGGTATCCTCAGGCAGCGCGGGCGATCTGTAAATCCGGGTTTGCCCCGATCTTCCGTCGAGGCTCCCTTAGAGATAGCCCTCCCCCGCCTCCTCCGCGAAGCGTCCGGGATCGCCCTCCCAGACGATCCGCGCATGCTCGAGCACATAGACACGATCGGCGTGCGGCAGTGCAAAAGTGACATTCTGCTCGCCGAGCAGCACGGTAATCGACGTGGTCTGCCGCAGCCGCGTCAAGGCCTTCGACAATTGCTCCAGGATGACCGGCGCCAGTCCCAGGGTCGGCTCGTCGAGAACGAGAATTTTCGGTTGCATCATCAGCGCGCGGCCGATGGCCAGCATCTGCTGCTCGCCCCCCGACAGCGTCTGCGCCATCTGCCCCTGCCGCTCCCTGAGAATCGGGAACAACTCGAACAGCCAGGCGAGCTGGCGCCCGCGCGCCTCGTCATCGAGATGCTGGCCGCCGAGGTCGAGATTCTCGCGCACCGTCATCTCGCCGAACAGCTCACGCGTTTCCGGACAATGCACGATGCCGCTGCGGGCGATCTTCGCCGGCGACATGCCACGCAGCGGCTCGCCATCGCGCACGATCTCGCCACTGTAGGGCAACAAGCCGGAAATGGCGTTGAACAGCGTGGTCTTGCCGGCGCCATTCAATCCGACGATGGAGACGAACTCGCCCTGGTGAACGTGGATCGAGACGTCCTGCAGCGCCTGCGCCTTGCCGTAGGTCACACTGAGGTTCAGCACCTGCAGCAACGGCACCTTGTCGGTGAAGCTGGTTTCCGGGCGCGCCGAAGTCTCGATCGCGCCGCCGAGATAGACCCGGCGTACCGTCTCGTTGCGCATCACCTCGTCGGCACGGCCGGTGACGATCTCCTCGCCGAGATACATCGCCAGCACCCGGTCGACCAGCGCCGCCACGCTCTTGACGTTGTGATCGACCAGCAGCACCGCCCGCCCCTCGTCGCGAAAGCTGCGGATCAGGTCGGAGAAGGTCGCGACCTCGGCGAGTGTCAGGCCGGCGAACGGCTCGTCCACCAGCACCACCTTGGGATCGCGCGCGATCGCCTTGGCGAGCTCGAGGCGACGCAGGTCGGCGAACGGCAGCGTCGGCGGCCGGCGGTCCATCACCGCGCCCAGCCCCACCCGCTCGGCGATCCATTTCGCCCGCTCGATCAGCGCATGGTCGGCGAACAGCTTGAACAGGCTGTCCGGCAGCAGCGCCACCATGATGTTTTCCAATACCGTCTGCCGGTTCAGCGGCCGCGAATGCTGGAACACCATGCCAAAGCCGCGGCGGGCGATCTGGTGGGACGGCTGCCCGGCGATGTCCTCGCCCTGAAAGCGCACCGTGCCGGCGGTCGGCCGCTCGATGCCCATGATCGCCTTCATCGCGGTGGACTTGCCGGACCCGTTGGGGCCGATCAGGCCGAGGATCTCGCCGCCATGCAGGTCAAGGGTGAGGTTCTTGACCGCGGTCAGGCCGCCGAAGCGCTTGACCAGGCCACGGACTTCAAGGGTCGGCCGCATCGTCCCGCTCACGACCGCGCCCCCCGCGACAAGGCGTAGCCGAGGAAGCCGTTGGGAATGAACAGGATGGCGAGCAGCGCCACCGTCGACACGATGAAGGTGGCAAGCTCGCCCGTCGGCCGCAGGAATTCGCCGGCGACGATCAGGAAGATGGCACCGAGAGCGGCGCCGAGCACCGTGCGCCGGCCGCCGAGCACAGCGGCGACGATCACCTGGACACCGACGGCGACATCCACCACCGTCCCCACGGACGCGGTGCCGAAGTAGAACACCAGCAGCGCCCCCGACAGCCCGGAGAAGAACGCGCTGACAATGAACGCGGCGAGCTTGTGCTTGACGATGTTGAAGCCGAGCGCGCCGGCCTGCACCGGATCCTGGCCGCTGGCCTGCAGGATCAAGCCGACCGGCGAGCGCGACAGGCCGTAGAGGATGGCGGCGCTCACCGCCATGAAGCCGAGCGCGATCCAGTAGTTGATGTCGGCGCTGATGGTGATGACGTCGGGGATGGTCAAGCCGATCTCGCCGCCGGTGAGATCGGCGAACACGACGATGAAGTTCTGCAGCATCAGCACCGCCACCAGCGTCGTGAGGCCGAAATACGGGCCGCGCACCCGCAGTGCCGGCAGCGCCAGGACGAGACCTGCGATCACCGAGGCCATCGCGCCGAGGACGATGCAGAGATAAACCGACCAGCCATACTGGTTGTTGACGATGCCCGCCGTATAGGCCCCCACCCCGATCAGGAAGGTCGGGCCGAAATTGACCTCACCGGCGAAGCCGAACAACAGGTCCCAGGCCATCGCGAACACGCCGAAATAGTAGGCGACGGTCAAGAGCCCCAGCACATAGCCGGAGACGTAGAGCGGCAGCGTCGCGGCAAGCACGACAACCACGAGGCCGATCCACAGCGGCCGCGATCGCAGAATATCCCCCATGCTCACCGCCTCCCGAGCAGGCCTTGCGGCCGGACATACATGACCGCAACCAGCAGCAGCAGCGCGGGAATGGTGCGATACGCCGGCGAGATCACGTAGGCGGTGAACGTCTCGAGATAGCCGACCACGAGCGCGGCGATCAGCGAGCCGGACACGCTGCCGAGGCCACCGAGCACGACGATGGAGAACGCGCTCGCCGTCAGCGGGCCGACGCTGTAGGAGCTGACGCCGAGGAACATGCCGAGCAGCACGCCGGCGATGCCGGCAAGAACGCCGTAGATGCTCCACACCACGATGTAGACATTGGTCAGCTCGAAGCCGAGCAGCGTCACCCCGCGCGGATTCATCGACGCCGCCAGCACCACCTTGCCGGTGCGGGTACGGTTGACCAGGAACCAGAGCAGCGCGATCACCAGGCAGCAGACCAGCGCCGTGAAGATCTCGTTGCGCGGCGTGCGGACGCCGACGATGCTGACCACGCCCTCGACGATCGGCAGCACCGTCTTGGCGTTGTTGGTGAAGAAATAGGCGATCAGCTCCTGGATCATGATCCCCCACAGCAGCGTACCGGTGAGGACGAAGATTTCCTTCTCCTCGTTGGGGATCTTGCGCGAGCGCTGGATCGGCTGCACCACCGCGAAATAGGTGATGAGCGCGGCGACCAGCGCGACGCCGACGCCCATCAGCGCGCCGGAGTAGGTGTCGAGATGCAGCACGCTGCCGGCGGCCCACGCCGCCACCGCCGCCAGCACCATGATGGCGCCGTGGGACAGGTTGAGGACGCCGGACACGCCGAAGATGAGGGTGAACCCGGTGGCGCCGAGCGCATAGAGCGCGCTGACGGCGAAACCGTCGATCAGGATCTGAAGGGCAAGCATCAGGAAACGCCGCGGCCAAGGAGGCCGTCACTGGAGGAAAACAGCACGGTGCTCCCGGAGGGCTCCGGAAGCACCGTTGTCGGCATCGTCAGTTGCTGGTGACCTTGATGAAGCTCGGGAACTTGAGCTGTCCCTTCGCGACCTCCTTCGGCCACACGCTGACCTGCCTGCCGTCCTGCCACTGCAGCATCAGCCCGGTGATCAGCCCCTTGCCGTACTTGATCGAATGGGTGAACTGGTCGTCCTTGCCATAGAACTGAACACGGCCGATGGTGCCGATCCAGTCGGTCTTCTCGAGCGCGGCGACCAGCGGATCGGCATCCGTGGTGCCCGCTCGCTTGACCGCGTCGGCGATGAAATAGACCTCGTCGTAGGCTGTGTATCCGGCATAGGACGGGTAATTGCCGAACTTCGCCCTGAAGCCTTCCGCGAACGGCAGGGACTTCGGCGTCACCGCGACGTCGGGCCCGGACACGCCCTGATAGAGCACGCCATTCGCCGCATCATTGGTGTCCTTGCCGAAGGTGCTGTTGGTGGCCTGGGAGCTGATGCCCAGCATCGGGATCGGCACCTGCTGGTTCTTCCACTGCACCGTGGGCTGCACGCCGACATGGGAGATGCCGGTGATGATCACGTCCGGCTTGACGCCCTCGATCTTGTTGAAGATCGGCGTGAAGTCGGTGGTGTCCGGCGAGAAGCGGATGTGGTCGAGCACCTTCAGGCCGATCTTCGGCAGGCACTCCTCGTAACCGATGTCGAGCGGCTTGGTCCAGGCGGCGTCCTCGCTCATGATCACCGCGGTCTTCATCTTCTTGTCGTCGACCAGCAGTTCCTTGGCCGCGTCGCACACCGACAGCGCCAGCGCCGCCGAGGTCAGGTAGCCATGAAAGGTGTACTTGTTCTTTTCATAGTCCTTGTGGACGCTGAGACTGATCTCGTTGGATGCGGCGCCAGGGGTGATGAACGGCGTCTTCAGCCGCGATGCCCAGGGCTCGAGCGCCAGCACCACTTCGCTGATATAGCTGGCGATCACCACATTGACCTTGTCCTCGTTGACCGCGCGCTGGAACGCGCGGACCGAGTCCGCCGACGAGCTGTGATTGTCGTAGGTGATGATCTCGATCTTGCGGCCGTCGACGCCGCCCTTGGCGTTGATTTCGTCCGCCGCCAGCTGTGCCGCCTGCGGGATCGAGGCGCCGGCGATGGCCTGCGCTTCCGCGATCACGCCGATCTTGATGGGGTCCGCGGCATGCGCGGGACCGGCGCCGAGAGCTGCGGAGAAGCCGAGGGACAGGCCCAGGGCCGTGGTCAGGAAAACGGATCGCAACGATCCCGGACCGCGCCGGGAGATCTTATCGTCCATGGTCGCTTCCTCTCTCGCTCAACAAGGCTTGTTGGTCAGCCTCTTGGGATGCCAGTGTAACCACCGCAGCGATCCCGGCAAGACGAAGCACGCGGTCATCTGCTTCACGATCTCGAAAACGTCACGCAGGCTGCCGCGTTCAGCCAATGCGCCGTTCGTCGATGTCGGTTTTGGAACTGGTGCACCGTGATGGCGCAGTGCGGTATGACACCGCCTCGGTCAACCTGCTTGAAGGCTAGCAGTAGCGTGACAGGCCGAGATCGGCCGTCTCGATCTCCGGCGACCGGCCGCTGACAAGGTCGGCAACCACGCGCCCCGATCCACAAGCCATGGTCCAGCCCAGCGTGCCATGGCCGGTGTTGAGCACGAGGTTGCGGATCGGCGTGCGGCCGAGCACCGGCGTGCCGTCGGGCGTCATCGGACGCAGACCCGACCAGAATGTTGCGGCCGCGAGATTTCCACTCGCCGGAAACAGATCGTTGACCGACTGCTCGAGGGTGCCGCGACGCTCGGCCGGTAGATCGTTGGTGAAGCCGGACACCTCCGCCATGCCGCCCACCCGGATACGATCGCCGAGGCGCGTGATCGCCACCTTGTAGGTCTCGTCCATCACCGTCGATTCCGGCGCCCGCGTAGCATCGACAATCGGAATCGTGATGGAATAGCCCTTCACCGGATAGACCGGCACACGCAGGCCAAGTGCGCGCACCACCCTCGGCGTGAAGCTACCCAGCGCGATCACATAGGTGTCGGCGGTGATCACGCCCTCGCTGGTCTGCACGCCGACGATCTCGGCCCCCTTGCGGGTGATCTCCCGGATGGTGACGCCATAGCGGAAATCGACGCCAAGGCGCCCGGCAAGCTCGGCGAGCTGTCCGGTGAACTTGTAGCAGTCCCCGGTCTCGTCGTCGGGCAGGCGTAGCCCGCCCTTGATCAAGCCCTGCACATGGGTCAGCGCCGGCTCGGCGGCGACGCAGCCGGCGGGATCGAGCACCTCGAAACGCACGCCGTCGCGGCGCAGCACCTCGATATCCTTGGCTGCGGCATCGACCTGCTTGTGGGTGCGGAACAGCTGCAGTGTGCCCTGCTGCCGCTCGTCGTAGCGGATGCCGGTATCCTCACGCAGCGCGATAAGCTGCTCGCGGCTGTACTCCGCGAGCCGCATCATCCGCCGCTTGTTCACGGCGTAGCGCTCGGGCGTGCAGTTGCGCAGTGTGCTGAGCAGCCACGCCAGCATGGCGGGATCGGGCTTCGGCCGCAGGATCAGCGGCGCGTGCTCCATGAACAGCCACTTCAGTGCCTTCATCGGCACGTCCGGGGCTGCCCAGGGCGAGGCATAGCCAGGAGAAATTTCGCCGGCATTGGCGAAGCTGGTCTCCAGCGCCGGTCCCGCCTGGCGATCCACCACCGTGACCGCATGGCCAGCCCTGGCGAGGTAGTAGGCCGACGTTACTCCGATAACGCCGCTGCCCAGCACTGCGACTTTCATGTCACCCTCGTTCGCCGGAGTGCGGGGCGCGACCTGTGCGCCCACGCACCACGGGCCGACGGCCCGTTCCGTCAGTCCGCCGTGGCGCGGGCGAACTCCACATAGATCTCCCGCAGCCGCGCCGCGACCGGCCCCGGCTTGCCGCCGCCGACCGCCTGGCCGTCGATCCTGACCACCGGCTGCACGAAGCTCGAGGCGCTGGTGATGAAGGCTTCCTTGGCGGCCAGCGCCTCGGCGACGGTGAACGGCCGCTCCTCGATCCGCAGCTGGCGCTCGGCAGCGAGCGCGATGACGGCCTTGCGGGTGCAGCCCGGCAGGATGGCGTTGGAGTTCTGCCGGGTCACCAGCACGTCGTCCTGCGTCAGGATGAAGGCCGACGACGAGCCGCCCTCGGTGACGGCGCCGTCCTCGATCATCCACGCCTCCTGGCAGCCGGCTTCGGCCGCCGCCTGCTTGGCCAGGACCTGCGCCAGCAGGGCCACGCTCTTGATGTCACGCCGCTCCCAGCGGATATCCGGCACGGTCTTCACCGCAATGCCGGTCTTGGCCGCCGGGGCATTGATGATGTCCTTCACCGTGGTGAACATCACCAGCGTCGGCGTCACTTCCTTGGGGAACGGGAAGTCGCGCTCGGCGGCGCCGCGCGTCACCTGCAGGTAGACGAGGCCGTCGACAAGATTGTTGCGCGCAATCAGCTCCTTCTGGATCGCCTTGATGCGGTCGAGCGTCTCCGGCAGCGGCAGCGCGATCTCGCCGACCGAGCGCTGCAGCCGCAAAAGATGCGAATCGTTGTCGACCAGCTTGCCGCCCAGCACCGCCGAGACCTCATAGATGCCATCGGCGAACAGGAACCCGCGGTCGAGGATCGAGACCTTCGCCTCTTCCAGGGGTACGAACGAACCGTTGACGTAAGCGATGCGACTCAAAGCGATATCTCCTCGACGATAGACGGGCCCACAGCATGCGGCCGCAGACCGTTATGAACCTTCAATGCGACAAGATCTTGGACAGGAAGTTCTGGGCGCGGTCGCTGCGCGGCTTGCCGAAGAAATCCTCGGTACTTGCGTCTTCGACGATCTCTCCCCGATCCATGAACACCACGCGCTGGGCGACCTTGCGCGCGAACCCCATCTCGTGCGTCACCACCATCATGGTCATGCCCTCGCGGGCGAGCTGCACCATGACGTCCAGCACCTCGCTGATCATCTCCGGGTCGAGCGCCGAGGTCGGCTCGTCGAACAGCATGGCAATCGGGTTCATCGCCAACGCCCGGGCGATCGCCACCCGCTGCTGCTGGCCGCCGGAGAGCTGTGCCGGGAACTTCTCGGCATGAGCCTTCAGGCCGACCCGGTCGAGCAACGCCATGCCCCTGGTAACGGCCTCATCGTGCTTGCGGCCCAGCACCTTCTGCTGCGCAAGACAGAGATTGTCGATGATCTTGAGATGGGGAAACAGCTCGAAGTGCTGGAACACCATGCCGACCCGTGAGCGCAGCTTGGGCAGGTCGGTCTTCGGATCGTTGACCTTGATGCCGTCGATCGTGATGTCGCCCTGCTGGAAAGGCTCCAATGCGTTGACGCACTTGATCAGGGTGGATTTGCCCGATCCCGACGGGCCGCACACCACCACCACCTCACCCTTGGCGACACTGGTGGTGCAGTCCTTCAGCACCTGAAAGCTGGTGCCGTACCATTTGCTGACGTTGCTGATCTCGATCATGAAGGATCCGTTACTGAGCAAAGCTGATGCGCGCCTGCAACCGCCTGACGCCGGTCGACGCGATGAACGAAATGGCGAAGTAGACCACCGCCGCGAACAGGTACATCTCGACCAGACGCCCGTCACGTTGCGCGACCTTGCTGGCGGCGCCAAGGAAATCCGGGATCGAGAGCACGTAGACCAGCGAGGTGTCCTGGAACAGCACGATGGTCTGGGTCAGCAGCACCGGCAGCATCTTGCGAAAGGCCTGCGGCAGCACGACGTAGCGCATGGTCTGGGCGTAGGTCAGGCCGAGCGCCTGCGCCGCCGCCGGCTGTCCGCGGGAGATCGACTGGATGCCGGCGCGCATGATCTCGGAGAAATACGCGGCCTCGAACATGATGAAGGTCACGAGCGAGGACGTAAACGCGCCGACATGCACCGGGCGCGACGCCCCGGTCAGCCACTGGCCGATATAGGGCACCAGGAAGTAGAACCAGAAGATCACCAGCACCAGCGGCAGCGACCGCATCAGATCGACATAAAGTCCGGCGATGCGCCCGAGCAGCCTGAGGTTCGACAGCCGCATCAAGGCGATCAGGGTGCCGAACACCAGCCCGCCGAGTGCCGAGAGCGCGGTCAGCGTCAGCGTGAAGGTCATGCCGTCGAGGAACAGATAGCCAAGCGAGCGGCGGATGACGTCAAAGTCGAAATTCGCGAACATGACGCCTCCTACTTGCCGGTGATGTAGCCGGGGATCGCCACCCCGCGCTCGACGAAACGCATGGCGACGACGACCACGATATTGACGATCAGGTAGAGGATGGTCGCGGCGGTGAATGCCTCGAACACCTGAAACGAAAATTCCTGCATGGCGCGGGCTTGTCCCGTGAGCTCGATCAGCCCGATGGTGATCGCCACCGAGGAGTTCTTGATGGTGTTGAGGAACTCCGACGTCAACGGCGGCAGGATGATGCGGAACGCCATCGGCAGCAGGATGTAGCGATAGGTCTGCAGCGTCGTGAGGCCAAGCGCCGTTCCTGCCATGCGCTGGCCGCGCGGCAGCGCGCTGATGCCGGCGGCGAGCTGCACCGCGACGCGCGCCGACATGAACAGGCCGAGACCGATCACCGCATTGTAGAATGGCGCGTTGGGGAACTGCTTCAGCCACAACCCCCACGCCCGTGGCAGCAGTTCCGGCAGCACGAAGAACCACAGGAACAACTGCACCAGCAGCGGCATATTCCGGAACAGTTCGATATAGGCGAAGCTGATCCGCTGCGCCGCCTTCGACGGCAGCGTGCGCATCACGCCGACGATCGAGCCGAAGACCAGCGCCAGAATCCAGGCACACAGCGCCGTTTCGATGGTCAGCACGAGGCCGGACAGCAGCATGTCCAGGTAGGTGCCGGTCCCGCTCGGCGACGGGTCCCAGAATATCGACCAATTCCAATGATAGTTCACGTTCGGTCCCCCGACCTCCGGATCATATCGGACACCCGCGCCGCCAGCTGATGCCGCGGCGCGGGCCGTCGCGTGCGGTTACTTCGGCAGATAAGCGTCCGGATCCGGCGAATCCGACGGCTCGGCAAACGCCCTCTTCTGCTCCGGTCCCATCGGCACGTTGAGGTTCAGTCCCTTGGGCGGGATCTTCTGCGTGAACCACTTGTCATAGAGCTTGGCGCCTTCCGGGCTCTTGTAGAACGCAGCGGTGGCGTCATCCGCCACCTTCTTGAAGGCCGGATCGTCCTTGCGCACCATGATGCCATAGGGCTCTGGCTTGGAGAACGCGTCCTTCGAGATCACGTAGGCGTCGGGATCCTTGGAGCCGGCGGCGAGACTCGCCAGCAGGATGTCATCCATCACGAACGCCACCGCGCGGTCGGTCTCGACCATCAGGAAGGCTTCCGCATGGTCCTTGGCCGGAACGATGTTGATGCCCAGACCACGCGCAGCATTGACCTCGTTGAGCTGCTTGATGTTGGTCGTGCCCGAGGTCGACACCACCGTCTTGCCCTTGAGATCCGCAATGCTGTTGAGGTTGCTGGACTTCTTGGAGACGAAGCGGCTCGCGGTGAGATAATGGGTGTTGGTGAACGACACCTGCTTCTGGCGCTCGGCATTGTTGGTGGTCGAGCCGCATTCGAGGTCGATGGTGCCGTTGGCCATCAGCGGGATACGGGTCGCCGAGGTCACCGGATTGAGCTTGACCTCGAGCTTGTCGAGCTTGAGCTCCTTCTTCACCGCATCGACGATGCGGTAGCAGATATCCATGGCGAAGCCGACCGGCTTCTGGTTGTCGTCGAGATAGGAAAACGGAATCGACGAGTCGCGATAGCCGATCGTGATCGCGCCGGTGTCCTTGATGTTCTTCAGTGTGCCGGTGAGCTGCTGGGCTGCGGCCGTGCCGGCGCAAAGCGCCAGTGCCCCGATCGTTGCGCCGATAACTGCGTAGCTTTTCATGCGTCCTCTCCTCCTCACAAACTCTGGCCTCGGTGTTTGGCCGCTAGCCGGCGAGCCGGGTGACCGCGGGCGAAAGCCCGTCTTCACCTGTCCCGTCGGGAACGGCGTGATGCTTGCATAATTCGGACCAGAATAGGTTCAATGCCCTGCGATCATTGCGCCGGTCGCGAAAGGCGATCAGCGACAGCGGCACCGCCCAGGTCTCACCGCCGAGCGGCACGAGGCCCTTGCGGCCGGCCGCGGCAACCGTGCTCTCCGGCAGCCAGGCGACGCCGCGGCCGGCGAAAGCCATGTCGCGCAGCACGTCGGACATGTCGCTCTCGATGACCCGCTGGCCGCACACCGGCTCGCTCTCCAGGGCAAGATCGACAAGACGGGCAAAATAGACGCCCGCAGAATACATCAGCAGCGGCACCGGCCGGTCAGGTCGGCCCGGCAGTGCGAGACTGCCGTTCGCCGCGAGGCGCTGGCTGGCATAGGGCCGCAGGAATTCGTGGCCGAGCGTCACGCGCTCAAAACGCGCGGGATCGAGTTCGATCGGCTGCTGCGCGTTATGATAGCAGATCATCAGGTCGGCATTGTCCGACATCACCGCGGTGACCAGGTCATGGATGTTGCCGACCACGACCGAGCAGCTCAAACGCTTGTCCTGCGACCAGGTCGGCCACCAATGCGGCAAGCGGGCTGTCGCCAGCGCGAACGGCAGTGCAATGCGGATGTTCTCGTTGCGCCGCACTGGCCCGCCGGCAAGCTCGGCACGCGCGTCGAGCATCTGCCGCAGCAATTCGCCGGCGTGCTCGCGAAACTGTTCACCCTGGGGCGTGAGCTTCGTCGGGAACACACCGCGGTCGATCAGGTCGAAACCGAGCCACGCCTCCAGCGCCTTGATGCGCCGGCTGAAGGCCGCCTGCGAGACATTTCTCCGCTCCGCGGCGCGGGTAAAATTCCCGGTCTCCGCGACCATCAGGAAATCCTGAAGCCAGCGCAATTCCATCCATCGCCCCCTCCCGTCCCCCCGCCCGGCTTTCCGCCGTTGTCGTGTGCTGGGCCGGATCTTCTTGCGGCGCCTATCTACCGAACCGACATGATCCCATGCCAATGCAAATTTTGCACCGGTCCGGGTATCATAGCCCGAATTGGCGGGAGGCCGCCATTGGTCCTTGGTGTGAATCCGCGGGACGGCGCCGAGCGCCCCAACGAGGCGTTTCCCCTCAACCGGCCAGGGCGTCCGGCCGCTTGACCTCGATCTCGACAAAGGCGATCGGATGCGCGGAACCGTTCATGACGTCGTGTTCCACCCCCGCCAGCCGCCGGTAAGACTGGCCGGCGACCAGCGCCACATCGGTCACTGCGGCACCATCGTGAAGGCGCAGCACGCCGTCGGTGAGCATGATCACGAAATAAGGCCAGCCATGGCGATGCCATCCGGTCACGGCGCCGGGAGCGAAATCCCAGCGCGTGATCCGGACGACGTCATCGTCCTGCTGAACAGTGGGAATAGCCGGGGTCGTGCACTGAAACGCCATCGCAAAGCCCCGTGTTATCGCCTCACGCCGGCATGATGCGCCGGCGACGGGCAGACTTCTGCTCGACCACCACCACCCGCGGACCACGGCGCGCGCCGACGCCCTCGATGATCTGCCGAACCGGCTCCGCCGCAGTCCGGACCCTCGTCTTGAGGACCTCGGCGCGGACCTGATCGAGCGGCATGCCCATCAGCGCCGCCGCGATCTCGGCCTGCTGTTCGCGGTCGTCCGTGATCCCGGCGGCGGCATAGATCGCCTCCTCCAGGGTCGGCAGGTCGACCTTCAGCCGCCGCGAACCGTACTTCGTATTCCAGGTGGTCGTCAAAACGCTCTCCAAATCGTCCCGGCACCATAGGCGCGAGGGTTGCGCCGCACTTTGTGCACTGCACACACCGATCACGACATAATCGCATTTGCCTCCGGAGGCGAGGACGAAATTCGGGCATGTTGCCTCAGGTCCTCGCCTCTTCCTTGCTAGGCCGCTTCGATCAGGACGACGACATCTCCGGCCCGCAGGGTCTGGCCCGGCCGGATCCGGACTTTCGCGACCCTGCCGCCGACCGGCGCGGGGACGCCGATCTCCATCTTCATCGATTCGATGATCGCGAGGGTCTCGCCGGCCGTGACAGTCGCGCCTTCCTCGACAAGGATCTTCCAGACGTTACCAGGCACCTCCGAGAACGCGCCGGTCGTACCTTCCGGAACCTCCTCCGCTGTGGCCGCTGCCGCAACATCGTCGCGGACCTCGTCGATGGCGAGTGCCTTCCAGCGACCGCGCTCGGCTTCGAACGCCGCCTGCTGGCGCGCCTTGAACGCAGCAATGCCGTCGTGCTCGGCTGCGAGACCCTTCACATGATCGGCATAGGAGAACTCGGTCTCCTCGATCCTCAGCGGATACGCGCCGTGCGGAAATGCTTCGCGCGCCTCCAGCAATTCGTCGGCGTCAACCGGAAAGAACCTGATCTGGTCGAAGAACCGCAGCAACCACGGATGCCCCGGCGTGAACACCGGCGTCGTGCGCCAGCTGTTCCACACCTGGATGGTGCGGCCGAATAGCTGATAGCCACCCGGCCCTTCCATGCCGTAGATGCACATGTAGGCACCGCCGATGCCCACCGCGTTCTCCGGCGTCCAGGTCCGCGCCGGGTTGTACTTGGTCGTGACCAGGCGATGGCGCGGATCGAGCGGGGTCGCCACCGGCGCGCCGAGATAGACGTCGCCGAGGCCAAGCACCAGATAACTCGCGTCGAACACGATGCGGCGCACCTCGTCCTCGCTGTCGAGGCCGTTGATGCGGCGAATGAACTCGATGTTCGACGGACACCATGGCGCGTCGGGGCGCACCAGCTCCTGGTACTTTTGCATCGCCAGCACCGCTGCGGGATCGTTCCACGACAGCGGCAGATGGATGATCCGGCTTGGCACGGTCATCGCATCCACCGCCGGCAGGTCGCGCTCGAGCGCGCACAGCACGTCGAGCAAACGCTGGCGCGACAGCACTGTGCCGTCATAGTGTACCTGCAGCGAGCGGATGCCCGGCGTGAGATCGACAAGTCCAGGCAACCGCGCCTGCTCAATCGCCTGCGCCAACGCGTGGACCCGCAGCCGAAGGCCGATGTCGAGCTCCATCGGCCCGTATTCGACCAGCAGGTTATCGTCACCCGCGCGGCGGTAGACCACCGGCACCGCCGCGTCGTCGTCGCGGCCGATGATCGCCGCGCCGAGTTCGGGCGCGGCGCGCGCAACCAGCGGCCCGGCCACAGGATCGTCCCGCCGCTGCGCGACGAAGCGCACGGTGTCGCCGGGGCGCAGTTGCCCGATCTTCCACAGCTCGTCGCGCGCGACGACCGCCGGACAGACGAAGCCGCCGAGGCTCGGACCGTCCGGGCCAAGAATGATCGGCATGTCACCGGTGAAATCGATCGCACCAATCGCATAGGCGTTGTCGTGGATGTTCGACGGATGCAGCCCCGCCTCCCCACCATCCGCCCGCGCCCAGGCCGGCTTCGGCCCGATCAGCCGCACTCCGGTTCGCGCGCTGTTGAAGTGCACCTCGTAGGTCGCGGCGAACAGCGTTTCGATGTCGGCATCGAGGAAGAAGTCCGGAGCGCCGTGGGGACCATAGATGACGCCGATGCGCCACACCCGCGTCAGCTCGGGAATCTCCGCGTCCGCCGGAATCCGCGACGGATGCGGCGGCTCGTCGCCGGCCATGTGCAAGACATCGCCGGCCTTCAGCACGCCGGTGGCATGGCCGCCGAAGGCCCCCAGCGCGAACACCGCCCGCGAGCCGAGGAACTGGGGCGCGGCAAAGCCGCCGCGCAGCGCGAGATAGCAGCGCTGGCCGGCCCCTTCGATTGCCCCGATCGCCAGCACCTGACCGGCTCGCACCACGACCGGCTGGTGATGGTCGATCGGGTCTCCGTCGAGCGTCGCACGCATGCGCGCCCCCGCCAGCGCGATGACCGCGTCCGCATTGAAGCGCAGTGTCGGACCATTGACGGTCAATTCCAGCGCCGCAGTCGTCTCGGCATTGCCGACGATGGCGTTGGCAAGACGGAACGAGCGCTCGTCCATCGGGCCGCTCGGCGGCACCCCGACATGCCACAGATGCAGGCGCCCCGGCAGCTCCTGCAACCCGGACTGCGCACCCGGCGCCAGCACGTCGATGGTGTGCGGCACGAAGGACAACATGCCGAGCACGCTGGTCGCGACCCGGCCGCTCTGGAATGGCTCTGCTGCAACCACGGTGCGCAGGTATTCGAGATTGGTCTCGATCCCGGCGACCGTCGTGGCCTGCAACGCCTGCTGCAGGCGGGCGATGGCGTCGGCCCGGGTGTCGCCGGCGACGATCAGCTTGGCCAGCATCGGATCGTAGAACGGCGTGACCTCGACGCCGGTCTCGATCCAGCCATCGACCCGCACATGGCCGGGAAACCTCACCTCGGTCAGCCGGCCTGCACTGGGGCGGAAGCCTGCGGCGGGGTTCTCGGCATAGAGCCGCACCTCGATCGCCGCACCATACGGCGCCAGCGGCGGCAAGCCGGCGAGCACGTCCTCGCCGGCAGCCTGGCGCACCATCCATTCCACGAGGTCGACGCCGAACACCGCCTCGGTGATGGGATGCTCGACCTGTAGGCGGGTGTTCACTTCGAGGAAATAGAAGTCCGCCCGCGCGACGTCATAGATGAACTCGACCGTGCCGGCGGATTCATAGGCGACGCGTTGCCCGAGCGCGACCGCGGCGGCATGCAGCCGTCGCCGCACCGCGTCACTCAGGCCCGGTGCCGGCGTCTCTTCCACGACCTTCTGGTTGCGGCGCTGCAGCGAGCAGTCGCGCTCGCCCAAGGCCACCACACCGCCTTTGCCGTTGCCGAAAATCTGCACCTCGATGTGCCGCGCCTCGGCAACGAAGCGCTCGAGATAGACGCGGGCGTCGCCAAAGCTCGCCCGCGCGGTGCGCTGCACGGTCGCGAACCGCTCGCGAAGCGCCGCCTCGTCGTGGCAGAGCTGCATGCCGATGCCGCCGCCACCGGCCGTGCTCTTCAGCATCACCGGAAAGCCGATCCGCACAGCGGCTGCGACCGCCTCCTCCACGGTGTCGAGCAGATCCGATCCCGGCAACAGCGGCACGCCGGCCTCCATCGCGATTGCGCGCGCCCGGTGCTTGAGGCCGAAGGCGTCGAGATGCTCGGGACGCGGTCCGATGAAGCGGATACCGTGGCCTGCGAGCGTCTCGGCGAGGCGCCGGTTCTCCGACAGGAAGCCGTAGCCGGGGTGCACGGCCTCGGCGCCGGTCTGCAGGCAGGCGGCGACGATCGCATCGACATCGAGATAGCTTTCGGCCGCCGGCGCAGGACCGATGCGGACGGCCTCGTCGGCGTCCAGCACCGGCCGTGTGAAACGATCGGCGTCAGAATAGACCGCGACGGAGGCAATCCCCATCCGGCGCAGCGTCCGGCCGATTCGCCCGGCGATCTCGCCGCGGTTGGCCATCAGAACCTTGCGGAACATGCTCAGCCCTCCGTCGTCTCGTAGACCACCACACGCACCGGCGTCGGAAAGAAGCCGTTGCAGGGGTTGTTGATCTGCGGACAGTTGGAGATCAGGCAGAGCACATCCATCTCCGCCAGCAGTTCGACATGGTCGCCGGGCCTGGAAACGCCATCGACCACCGTGAAATTGCCTTGGGGATCGATCGGCACGTTCATGAAGAAGTTGAGGTTCGGCACGATGTCGCGCTTGGACAGACCGTGCTTCGCCGCCTCGATCAGAAAATTCTCGCGGCAGGCATGCAGGTAGCGGGTGTGGTGGCCGAAGCGCACCGTGTTGCTCTCGCACGAGCAGGCGCCCGCCGAGGTATCGTGCAGGCCGCAACTGTCGGCGACCATGTGCAGCATCGTGCGGCCCTCGTTGGAGACGATGCGGGTGCCGGTGCTGACATAGGCCGAACCCTGCGCACGCAGGGTGTCCTGGCCGCTATAGCGTTCCTGCGGGTCGGCGGCATTGTAGAACAACGTATCGACCGCCTGCTGGCCATGGCTGTCGATGATGCGCAGCCGCTGCCCCCGGCGGATGACGGCAGACCACGGTGCACGGGCAGGAATTTCGGTGTCGATCACGACGCGGGCGTCGGCGGGAATGTCTGGCATGGTCATGGCGCTCACCCCGCGATCCGCGTATCGAGCAGAAGGGCGTTGTTCTCAAAGGCGCGGACCGCCTCCGCGCTCGCGGTGCGGCAGAGATCGTCCGCGACCGCTGGAGTGGCCTGATAGCGGACGACCTCGACGGCAGCCCGCACCGGCGACGGCAGCGGATCGAGCGGATGCGGGCAGTTCGACAACGCGATCAGCAGATCCATCTCGGCGCGCAGGTCGATGAAATCACCCGCCTGCCGGCGTTCGTCCTGCCACACGAACCGGCCCTCCGCGTCGACCGCGACCGGCGCGAAGAACGCGATGCACGGCATGATGTCGCGGCGGCCGAGCCCTAGCTTGCCGGCCGCGAGAATGAAGTTGTCGCGGCTGTTGCGATGCGGCCCGGCGCCGTACTTCGCGGCATTGGTCGCCGCCGAGGACGCGCCCGCGAGGGTATCGTGCGCGCCGCTGGTGTCCTCGACGATGCTCAGGAGGACCCGCCCCATGTCCGACAGGATCACGCGCCCTTTGCGCAGGCTGGCGGCCCACTGCACCTTGATGGTGTCGGCATGATTCAGCCGCTCGCTGGGATCGGCGGCAGCCCACGCGAGCAGGCTGATGCAGGACTGCCCGCCGGTGTTGACCAGGCGCAGCGCCTCGCCGCGCTTCAGCTGCGTCGTCCAGTACCAGCCATCCGGAATGATCTCGCGATGACGGATCGCAGCGGCCGCGATCGGCGCGCCATCCCGCGCCGTCGGCGGCGGCAGTGCGCGCGGCGCCTGCCCCTGGCCTGCGGCCTTCAATTCCTCATAACGTCGTCGGTTGGCCGCAATCTCGGTCTGCTGCTCCTGCGTCAGGATCATGGTTGCCCTCTCTCGGACAGGCGCCGGGTCGTCCCGGCTCATGCTCCCTGAGCGGCCGGGTCGTCCCGGCCGGAGCGGAAAGTCGACAATGGCCGCAGGTCGGCGACGCGTCGCGGATAGATCTCGAGGTCGCGCGAGATGGTGGCGCCGTAGCGCTCGCGCTCCTCCGGACGGTCGCGATTGCGCTCGAACGCGATCACCCGCGTCGCGAGGCGAAACGCCTCGCTGAGATCATGGGTCACCATCAATACAGTCAGCTCGGTCTCGTTCCACAGTCGCTTCATCAGCACATGGATGTCGGCGCGGATGCCTGGGTCGAGCGCCCCGAACGGCTCGTCGAGCAGCAGGATCTTCGGCCGGCGCATCACTGCCTGCGCGAGCGCGAGGCGCTGCTGCATGCCGCCAGACAGCGACGCCGGATATTTGGCCTCGTGCCCGGCAAGACCGACCTCGGCGAGCAGCGCCCGCGCCTCCTCGGTCGCCGCACGCCTGGCCGCCCCGAACAGCCGCCCGGTCAGCGGTGCCCGCTGCAGCTCGCGGCCGAGCAGCACGTTCTGCAACACCGTCAGGTGCGGAAACACCGAGTAGCGCTGGAACACGACGCCGCGATCGGCGTCCGGCTCCGGCCGCAACGGCTTGCCGTCGACGGAAATGGTGCCGCGCGTCGGGCTCTCCTCGCCGAGCAGCATCCGCAGGAACGTGGTCTTGCCACAACCCGACGGACCAACCAGCGCGATGAAGGCGCGCGGCGCCACGTCGAGCGTGATCCGCTCCAGCACGATATGGCTGTCGTACTCTTTCCAGACGTCGTCGAACCGGATCGCGCTCATGCCGCCCTCACCGCGGCGAACCAGGGAAACGCCTTGCGCTGCAGGAGGCGCAGCCCGGCGTCCATCAGGAAAGCGAGCAGCGTGATCCAGATGACGTACGGAATGATCACATCCATCGCGAGATACCGCCGCACCAGGAAAATGCGGTAGCCAAGCCCGCTGTCGGAGGCGATCGCTTCCGCCGCGATCAGGAACAGCCAGGCCGGCCCGAGCTGCAGCCGCAGCGAGTCCAGAAGCCGCGGCAGCAGCTGCGGCAACACCACCCGCAGCGCCACCTGCCAGGTGGAGGCGCCGAGCGTCTGCGCCTTGATCAGCTGCTCGCGCGGCAGCTCCTGCACCTTCATGGTGAGATCGCGGATGATGCACGGCAGCGTACCGATCACGATCAGCCCGATCTTGGAATTCTCACCGAGCCCCATCACGATGAACAAGATCGGCAGCAGCGCCAGCGGCGGCACGATCGAGACAACGTTGATGAACGGCGCCAGCAGCGCGGTCGCTGCCGGCAGCAGGCCGACGGCGATGCTGAGCAGCAATGCCGCCACGGTCGAGATCGCGAGCGCCGCCCCCAGCCGGCCAAGGCTCGCCAGCGTATCCGTCAGCATCAGGTTGCTGCCGGTGCGGGCATCGATCTCGAAGCCCATGTGCTTGACTGCCTGCGCCATGCTCGACAGCGCAGGCAGCAGCTTGTCAGTGGGGTTTTCTGCGAGCCGCATGCCGGAGCCGGCGAGGTAGGCCGCGAGCAGCAGCACGAACGGCAGGGCAGCAAGATAGAACGCCACCTGCCGACCCGGTTTCAAGTTCATCAGACGCATGCTCGCTCCCTGCTCCGGCGTGAATGCCCGCAGATCACCCCTCCGTCACAGCTTGCCTTTAGCGGCCTCGTCCATGTAGCTGGCGTCGAAGCGCAGCTTGACGTTGGCCTTGTCGCCGAGCACGGTCTTGTCACCGAGCTCGATGCCGACCGCGTCCGCCGATTTGGCGTCCTTGCCGAGCAGCGCCTTGTCGAACAGGAACTTGCGCACCCGGTCCATGGTGGTGCCGACCGCCGCGCTGCGGGTGAAGGCCGCCGCGTCGGACGCCTTGTCGAACAGGCGGGTCGACGCAAGCTGGCTGTCGAAACCGGCCAGATCGGTGCCCGAGGCCTTCGCCATCGCTTCCTTGGCGGCCTTGCCGCCCTCGCCTGCCGCGGTCATGCGGGCGAGCGTCTCGTACCAGATGCCGACCAGCGCCTTGGCAAAGTTCGGGTTGTCCTTGACCACCGCGGTGTTGACCACCATCAGGTCCATGATCTCGCCGGGGATCTCGGAGGAATCGAACACCTTCTTGGCGTCAGGCGCCGCCAGGATTTCCGACACGATCGGATTCCAGGTCACCACTGCCGTGACGTCCGGCGTCTTGTAGGCGGCGGCGAGATCGGCGTCGGAGGTGTTGACGACCTTGATGTCCTTCTCGGCGAGGTGCCGGCTCTCCAGCGCGCGGGCGAGCAGGTAGTGCGACACCGAGAACTCGACGAGGTTGACCTTCTGGCCCTTGATCGCCGCGAGGTCCGGCTTGCCCTTGAGGATCACCGCATCGTTGCCGTTGGAGAAGTCGCCCATCACCACCGCGGTGGTGTCGACGCCGCCAGCGGCCGGAATGGACAAGGCATCCATGTTGGTGATGGTCACGGCGTCGAAGGCGCCGGCGGTGTACTGGTTGACCGACTCGACATAGTCATTGAACTGCTTCACCTCGATGGTGATGCCATACTTGTCGGCCCACTTCTTGACGATGCCGGTGTCGGCGGCATAGCCCCACGGCATCCAGCCGACATAGATCGACCACGCGACCTTGAAATCCTTTTTCGGCGCAGCCTCGACCGGCGCGGCGCCGACGAGCGCCAGCACCGATGCGGCGACCATGGCGCGAACAACGGAGGAGCGGAGCTGAGATGTCAGTCTGATCATTTTGGCAGATCCCTCTTGCGAATTCACAAAAAGGGATCGGCGACGGACCATCGCGTTGCCAATCCCTTGGCTCAACGAGGTCTCCCGGGCTTTTGTCCCGCCGTGCACCTGCGGGGATGTCTCCCCCGCAAGCGGCTGCTCTCGGACCAGCGCTCTGCGGCGCAAAGCCGGAACCCTAGCAACCAACTCGGCTACTCAAATGCATGAGGCGTGCCACAGACAGGACGGCTGAATTGCCGGGACATTCGGCGCTCCGCCGCCCTGTGCATACAATGCAATGCCTAGGAAATATGCAGCGTGCGCACGTTATTGGAGCTTTGCTTTTGGGGGCATCGCGTCACCATGGCCGCAGAGATCGGCATTGGCGGAGGTGGACATCCATGACATGGCTGGGACGCGACGCCTGGCTGCGAAACGCCTTGCGGCTGCTGGTGGCCGGCCTCCATGGCCGGTACGGCCTGAGCGTCGGACCTCACCGCAGCGATGCACCGAAATAGGCCTTCACGCTAGGCGCGGCCCACCGCTTCCATCCCTGCGAGATCGCCGATCGGTTGCGGCATCGCCACCGCACTGACGGCCTCGCACAAGAGAGCAACATCGGCCTCGACCGTCGGCCGCCAGCCGCAGGGACAAGGCTGGCTGAGATGCGCGGTTGCGGCTTGCCGATAGGCCGCCCCCAACGCTTCCGCCATCATGCGCAGCACCGTCATCGGCGGCAGCCGCGAATTGTCGAGCGTGCGGCAGAACATTGTCAGCAGCGCCTGGTCGAGATCGCCCTGCACCGCCGGATCGCCGTCCGCTCCGGCATGACGCGGATCGCGCATCTGCACACTCCCTTGCCTGACGGCGCCAACCATCGCCGCCGTCACGCCAAGGTCTAGGCCGCTGCAGCCATCGGCTCAACCGGCTGAAGGCCACATTAGAGCTGGAAAACCTCCAGACCGAACGGTCCTCTTGCCTGCCTCAGCCATACAGGCCGGCAACGATCGGCATCCGTGCGGCCCGCAGCGCCGGAAACAGACCGCCGATCAGCCCGACGATCAGCGCCAGCACCACGCCCTGCACCATCAGCGCCGGCGTCAGCTTGAAGTCGAACACCACCTGGGTGAAGTTGCTGCCGAGCGTCGAGGCTGAGACCCCGTCGAAGATCAGGTAGGTCGCCGCCGCGCCGATCAGCCCGCCGATGGCGGCCAGCGACAGCGATTCCGCCAGCGTTCCCACAAAGGCCGCAAAACCACCAAAGCCGATGGCGCGCAGCGTCGCGATCTCGGTCGCGCGAGCCGCAACTGACGAATACATCGTGTTGAGCGCGCCGGCGAGCGCGCCAAATGCCATGGCGATCGCGAGCGGCCAGCCGAGCTTCTGGATGAGATCGGAGGTACGCGACGCCTGCTCGGCGAAATAAGTCGCCTCCGACTTGACGTCGAGCTTCAGCCGCGGATCGTTGTCGCTGTAGGCCTTGAGCTCGCTTAGCGCCGCCGGCGAGGTCAGGCGGACGCGGACGGTCTGGAACACGTTGTTGCGGTTGAACAAGCTCTGCAGCACCGGCAAGTCGGCCCAGATCTCCGATTCGAACACGCTGCCAGCCGCTTCGAAAATCCCGACCACCGTCCAGCGCGTGGTGCCGAACGCCACCGTACTGCCGACCTCGAAGCCTTCGAACTCGCGCACCAGACCCTTGCCGACGACGATCTCGTTGGCGCCGCGATTGAACATCCGCCCGGCGGTGATGGTGATGCCTTTACGCAGAGCTCCGCCCTGCTCGCTGATGCCGCGCAGCGGCAGGTTGGCCTTGGTATGAGTGGTGCGCTTGAGGCCGTCGACCACGAGATAGAGCTCCGGTGAGACCAGCGGCTTGCCGTCGGCGCCGCGGGCGATGCCAGGGCCGTCCTCGATCAGGCGGCTCTGGTCGCGCATCACCGTGCTGTTGATCTCGGCCTGCGAGCCGGCACGCATCACGATGGCGATATCGTCGGCGCCGGAGCCGGCGATGGTGCGCTGGAAGCCATTGGCCATCGCCAGGAATGCCAGCAGCACGATGACCACGAGGGCGATCGCCACCACGGTGGACAGCGACAGCCAGCGGCGTTGCGGCAGGCTCCTGAGATTGATCGAGGTGACGGCCAGCATCTGAAGCAGCAGCGAGCGCATGGTCTAACCCCGTCCGAGTGCGGCGGCGATCTTCAGCCGCATGGCATTGAGCGCCGGAATGATCCCCGTGATCACCCCGAGCGCGACCATCAGTCCGATTCCCATCAGCGCGATATCGGGTGACACCGCGAAGGACGGCGCGACATTGGCAAGGCTGGTGCGCAGCGCCATGGTAACCAGCGCGGCGATCACCAGGCCAGGGATGCCGCCGAGCAGAGCCAGCAGGATCGATTCCCCGAGCACCAGGCGCAGGATCCGCGCGCCGGAGAAACCGAGCGTCTTCAGCACCCCGATCTCGCGGGTGCGCTCGCGGATAGTCAGCGCCATGGTGTTGCCAACGATCATCAGGATGGTGACGAAAGCGGCGCCGACCACCAGCACGACGATCAGCGCGATATTGCCGAACTGCGCGGCGAACGCCTTGCCGAACGCCTTCTCGGTGTCGGTCGAGGTCTCGGCGCTGGAGTTCGCGAACATCGCATCGACGACCTTGGCGACGCGATCGTTGTCCGACGGCGAGCGGGTCTGCAGCACCAGCCAGCCGATCGTGTCCTTGCCGAAGCTGCGCGTCTCGTCGAAATAGGCGAACTGGAACAGCAGGAAATTGGTATCGATCTCCGCGGTCTTGCCCCTGACGATGCCGGCGATGGTGACATCCCAACTGGTGCCGCCGCTCTTCTGCGAGAAGATATTGCTGCCGATCGGGATGCGGTCGCCGACCTTCCAGCCCCATTTCTGCGCCAGCTTCTCGCCGACGACGGCGCTGGTGCGCTCGCGGACGAAGGTCTGCAGCGCCTCGGGCGCGATGTCGAAGTCGCGGCTGTAGACGTCGAAATAGCTGGCCGGGTCGATCGCCAGCGCCATCAGGAAGTTCTTCGGATCCTGGTAGTAGCCGCCGAACCAGTTGGCATAGGTGACCTGCCGCACCCCCTCGACCGCGCGGACGCGGTTGAAATAGGCGATAGGCATCGGCTGGGTGAAGTTGATCTTGTTGACGGTGATCAGCCGGTCGGCGGCCGCGCGATCCTCGCCCGAGGTGAACGCACGGTAGAAGCCGGCCAGCACGCCGAAGATCATGAACGCGACCAGGATCGAGACGATCATCAGGATCGCGCGCAGCTTGCGGCGGAACAGGTTCTTGCGGACGAGGTCGAAGTCGTTCACGCCGCGAGCTCCTTGGCCACGAACTGCCCCTTGTCGAGATGCAGCGTGCGCTGGGCGTAGCGCGCCGCCGCCGGATCATGGGTGACCATGACGATGGTCTTGCCGAGATCCTTGTTGAGCAGTTGCAGGATGGACAAAATCTCGTCCGCGGATGCGCGGTCGAGGTCGCCGGTCGGCTCGTCGCAGAGCAGAAGGTTCGGATCGGACACGATCGCGCGCGCGATCGCCACCCGCTGCTGCTGGCCGCCCGACATCTCGCGGGGATAGTGCTTGACGCGGTCGGCGAGGCCGACCACCGACAGCGCCGTCTGCACCCGCTCCGCCCGCTCCTTGCGATGCAGCTTGGTCAGCAGCAACGGCAGCTCGACATTCTGCGCCGCGGTCAGCATCGGCATCAGGTTGTAGAACTGGAAGATGAAGCCGATATTGGCGGCCCGCCAGCGCGCGAGTTCGCCCTCCGACAAGCCGTCGATACGGGTGTCGGCGATCGTCACCTCGCCACGATCGGCGCGATCGATACCGCCGAGCAGGTTGAGCAGCGTGGTCTTGCCGGACCCCGACGGCCCCATCACCGCGATGAAATCACCGCGCGGGATCGTGAGGTCGAGCCGGTCGAAGATGGTGATCGTCTCCTTGCCCTTGGTGAAGCCCTTGCTGACGCCGGCAAGACGGACCATCGGATGTTCACTCGTCACGATAAAGCTCCCCTGTCAGTCCTGTTCAGTTCGCCGCCGCTGCCCCGGACGCCGTGCCTGCCTTCGCGGTGCGCAGGAACGTCACCTTGACCGCCATGTCGGGCAGGATGCGCGGGTCCTTGTGCTCGAGGCGGATGCGCACCTTGACGGTGGCCTTGTCGCGGTTGGCTGTCGGCACGATCGCGATCACGGAAGCCGGAATCTGCCAGTCGGGATAGGCGTCGAGCACTGCGGTGACCGGCCCGCCCGGCACCACGCGGCCGATGAAGGCCTCGTTGACGTCGACTTCGATCTCGATCGAGTCCATGTCGACGATGGTGCAGATGCCGGTGCGGGTGAAACCGCCAACGGACATCGGCGAGATCATCTCGCCGGGCTGGGCGCTGCGATCGACCACGATGCCGCTGAACGGCGCGCGGATCTGGTGCTTGTCGAGCACCGCGGCCGTCCGCTGGGCATCGAGCCGCGCGGTGTCGTACTGGGCCTGCGCCTGGCGCATCTGGGCGGTGAGCACGCCGACCCGCGCTTCCGCCTTGGTGAGGTCGGCTTCGCTGGCGAACTTGTTCTGCGACAGGCTGCGGGTGCGTGACAGGATGCGGTTGGCATCGTCGAGATCGGCCGAGATCGCGGCGACCGCGGCACTGGAAGCCTCGGCGCGCGACTGGGCAAGCGCAAGATCCTTTTCGGCGAGCACGCTGTCGAGCCGCGCGGTCACCTGCCCGGCCTCGACGACCATACCTTCCTCGACCAGCACCTCGATCACCTTGCCGGTGATCTCGGCAGCAACCGTCGCGCGGCGGCGCGCCACGACATAACCCGACGCCGCGAGGTTTCCGGATTCGGTGGCCACGGCCTGGGGCTGCGGCGAGGCCGGCGCAGGATCGCGCGCCGCCGACGGTGCCGGCGCCTGGGCGGCGACCTGCTCGGCGCGAAACAAGCTCCCGGCATCGGACATGACGAACACCGCAACGATCACCGCCACCAGAACGACACCGGCGCCGAGCAGCAGCGGCAGCCGCGACGGCGCCCGCACCGCCGGCGCCGCGGCGGGCGTCCGGTCGATCGTCAGCGATCGCAGCAGCTTGGCCTTGTCCTCGGTCATGACCTGGTCGCCCCTCCTGCGCGCGCGCGCCGGCCAGTCGTCCTGGCCGGCTCGTGACGCGGCTCCATCCGCGCACGATAGTTCGCTTCACACATCCCCTGAATGTCACGCCAGAGCTCGACCGGTCCCCAGCCTTCCTCGGTGATGCGACGGACGAGATCGTTGACGAAAGTGAGCTCGGTAGTCAGCAGCGCGCGCCGATACTCGCCCTCTACCATGAAGATTGGCGGAAATTTCTGGCCTAACAAGGGCGGCGGCAGTTGCTCGTCAGGCCCCGCAAGCGTCGACAGATCAACCGCCGCGATGTCCGACATCTGCGCCGCCATCTGCGCGATGGTCTCGGCGAGACGCGCGGCCCGCTCCCGCAGCAGCGCCACCGCTTCATCGGGCGGCAGCACCGGCAGCAGGCTGAGACCGGCCTCGAATTGCGGAAACTCCTTCGCCGGATTGCCGAGCAGGTCGCGCATCCAGTCACGCAGCTGCGCCCGCCCCTCCTGCGTCAGCGTGTAGACCGTCCGCTCAGGCCGCCGGCCGCCGCGCGAGGTCTCCAGCGGCGCGATCAGGCCGCGCGCGTGGAGCATGTCGATCACGGTGTAGAGCGAGCCGTAGCGCAGCTTGATGCTCTCGTGCTTGTGCCGCTGCTTGAGAAGCGCCGCCATCTCATAGGGGTGCATCGGCCGCTCGAAGCTGAGCGCCAGCACGGCAAGGGCCAAGGGGTTGGACAAACGCGATTTCATATCACCCCAATATCGCGCTCCAGTATATACGTCAACGAATATACGCTGCTTGAATATAATCTTGATCCATCCGTTCCGCGTCCGCGACGCCGAGCTCTTGCGCCGTCGCGCTTTTCCGGAGGATGCTGCGAACCGACGGCAACCGCGCAGCCAAGCCGCGGCCCGCTTTCGGGGGAGGAAGACGTGCGGTTTCGTTCCGCCATTCTGGGCATTGTTGCTGGATTTGTGCTGGCCTCCGCCGCGCCCGCGCAGGACGGCTATCCGACACGGCCCGTGACGCTGGTGCACGGCTTCGCCGCCGGCGGCAATGCCGACGTCATCGCACGCATCGTCGCCGAAGGCCTGGCGCAGCGGCTCGGCAAACCGGTGATCGTGGAGAGCCGCCCGGGCGCCGGCGGCACCATCGCATCCGACCATGTCGCCAAGGCGACACCCGACGCCACCACGCTGATCATGCTGACCGGCGGCCACTCGACCGCCGGCGCGCTATACCGCTCGCTGCCGTTCAAGCCGGTCGATGACTTCCAGATGATCTCGACCGTGATCTTCTTTCCGCTGGTGATCGCGGTGAAGGCCGACCACCGCTTCCGCAGCCTCGCCGACCTGATCGCCGAGGCGAAGCACAAGCCGGAGACGATCACCTACAGTTCGGTCGGCATCGGCACCACCCAGCATCTCGCCGGAGAATTACTATCGTCGATGGCCGGCATCAGGATGGTGCACGTGCCCTATCGCGGCGGCGGCGGACCGATCAACGATCTGCTCGGCGGCCAGATCGACGTGGTGATCGACACCCTGACCGTCACCGCGCCGCAGCTTGCCGCAGGCAGCATCCGCGGCCTCGCCGTCACCAGCGCCACGCCATGGTTCTCGCAGCCGGATTTGCCACCGGTCGCCGCCACCGTGCCGAGCTACGAGGTCACATCATGGCTCGGCCTCGCCACCACGAAGGGCGTGCCAGAGCCGATCGTCGCGCGGCTCAACCGCGAGGTCCGCGCTGTGCTCGACACGCCGCAGGTCAGGGAGCGACTGCGCGCCATGGGCAACGAAGTTCGCGGCAGCTCGCCGGAGGACATGCGCGACATGGTCGCCTCCGAGATCACACGCTGGAAGGGCGTGATCGCGACCGCGAAGATCCCGCAACCCTAGTGCAGCGTTTCCGCCTGCGGTTTCGGCACCACGACCGAGCCCGGCGCCAGCCGCCGCACCAGGATGTAGAAGATCGGCGTGAAGACGAGGCCGAACAGCGTCACGCCGAGCATGCCGAAGAACACGGCGACGCCGACCGCCTGGCGCATCTCGGCGCCCGAGCCCGACGACAGCACCAGCGGCAACACGCCCAGGATGAAGGCGAACGATGTCATCAGGATCGGCCGCAGGCGCAACCGGCAGGCCTCGATCACCGCATCCAGGCGGTCGCGGCCCTCGAGCTCGATGTCGCGCGCGAACTCGACGATCAGGATCGCGTTCTTGGCGGCCAGTCCAACCAGCACGACGAAGCCGATCTGTGTCAGGATGTTGACGTCCTGCCCCATCAGCCGCACGCCCAGCGTCGCGGCCAGCAGGCACATCGGCACGATCAGGATCACGGCGAACGGCAGCGTCCAGCTGCCATACTGGGCGGCCAGCACCAGATACACGAACAGCACGCAGATCGGGAACACATAGAGGCCGCTGTTGCCGCCGGTGACCTGCTGGTAGGACAGGTCGGTCCACTCGAACGAGAAACCGGTCGGCAGCGTCGCGTCGGCCAGCTTCTTCATCGTCGCGATCGCGGTCGCCGAGCTGGTGCCTGGCAGCGTATCGCCCTGCAGCTCGGATGCCGGATAGAGGTTGTAGCGCGGCACCCGGTCCGGCCCCGCGATGTCGCGGAAATCCACGACGCTGCCGAGCAGCACCATGTTGCCGGCATTGTTGCGGGTCTGCAGGCGCGCGAGGTCCGCGGTCTCCTTGCGGAACCTGTAGTCCGCCTGCGCTGTAACATGGTAGGTGCGGCCGAGAATGTTGAAGTCGTTGACATAGGACGAGCCGAAATAGGTTTCGATCGCCTCGGTGACGTTCTGCAACGGCACGCCCAGCATCTGCGCCTTTTCGCGATCGATATCGACGAACACCTGCGGCGTGTTGGCCGAGAACGGCGAGAACACCGCCGTCAGTCCCGGCGTTCGCCGCGCCGCCGCGACCAGTTCGTCGGTGGCGGAGGCCAGCAGTTCGGGCCCGCGCCCCTGGCGATCCTGGATGCGCATCGCGAAACCGCCACCGGTGCCGATGCCGGGCACCGCGGGCGGCGGGATCACGACAATGAAGGCGCTCTCGATGCTGGCGAGCCGCTTGCGCAGTTCGGCGGTGATGGAAGCCGCCGTCTGCCCCTTCTTCACCCGCACCTCGGGATCGTCGAACACCGGAAACAGCGCCGCGGCATTGCTGGTCTGGGTCCTCGTCGCGCCGGAGAAGCCGGCGAACGCGGGCACCCGCACCACGCCGGGCACACCGAGGGCGATCTTCTCGATCTGGCGCACCACCTCGGTGGTGCGGGCGAGCGATGCCGCGCCGGGCAGTTGCACCGAGACGATGACATAGCCGCGATCCTGCGCCGGGATGAAGCCCTGCGGCGTCGTCACCAGCAGCCATCCGGCCGAGCCGATCAGAAGCGCATAGACCGCCAGCATCACCAGCGAATGCCGGATCACGAAGCCCGCCATGCTGCCATAGACATGGGCCAGCCGATCGAACACCTGGTTGAAGGCGGTGGTGAACGCGTTCCAGCCACGCGCGACCACGTTCCAGCTCGCCGGCGGCTGCTTGTGCGCGTGCGGCTGCAGGATCAGCGAGGCCAGTGCCGGCGACAGCGTCAGCGAGCAGAAGCAGGAGATCGCGGTGGCGACCGCGATGGTCACAGCGAATTGCTGGAAGAACTGGCCGGAAATGCCGCCGAGGAACGCGGTCGGCACGAACACCGCGCACAGCACCAGCGCGATCGACACCAGCGCGCCGCCGACCTCCTCCATGGTGCGCAGCGCCGCGTCGCGGCGGCTCTTGCCCATGGCGAGATGCCGCTCGACGTTCTCCACCACCACGATGGCGTCGTCGACCACGATGCCGACCGCGAGCACGAGGCCAAACAGGGTCAGGTTGTTGATGGAGTAGCCGAGCGCCGCCATCACCGCGAAGGTGCCGACCAGCGACACCGGAATCGCGAGGATCGGGATGATCGCCGGCCGCCAGCCCTGCAGGAACAGCAGCACCACGACCACGACGAGAATCATCGCTTCATTGATGGTCTTGATCAGCTCGCTGACCGACTGGGCGATGAACTCGGTCGGGTTGTAGCCGATATTGTAGGTCAACCCCGGCGGAAAGTCGGCCTTGAGCTTCGTCATGGTGTCGGAGATGTTCTTGGCGGTCGCCAGCGCATTCGATCCCGGCCGCTGCGACACCAGCATCGCCACCGCCGACTTCTGCAGCAGGAAGCTGTTGGTGGTGTAGGACAGCGCGCCGAGCTCGATCCGGGCGACGTCCCGCAGGCGCACGGTGCGGCCATCGGCGCCGGGTTTCAGCACGATGTTCTCGAACTGGGCCGGATCCTTCAGCCGTCCGGTGAAGGTCAGGTTCGGCTGCAGCGCCCGGTCGGTGATCGGCGGCTCGGCGATCAGGCCGCCGGCGATCTGCAGGTTCTGGGCGCGGATCGCGGTCAGGACATCGCCTGCCGTCATGCCGAGATTGGCGATCTTGTCCGGATCCAGCCACAGCCGCATCGAGTAGTCGCGCGCACCGGTCACCTGGATGTCGCCGACGCCATCGAGCCGCAGCAGCGGATCGCGAACCTGCCGCAGCGCATAGTTGCTGATGTAGAGCTGGTCATAGCTGTCGTCCGGCGACAGCATGAACACCACCATCAACAGGTCCGGGCTGTTCTTGCGGGTGGTGACGCCGTTGCGCTGCACCTCCTGCGGCAGGCGCGGCTGGGCAATGGCGACGCGGTTCTGCACCAGCACCTGGGCCTTGTCGAGGTCGGTGCCGAGCTTGAACGTCACGGTAATGGTGAGCTGGCCGTTCGAGGTCGCCTGGCTGTAGAGGTACAGCATGTCCTCGACGCCATTGATCTCCTGCTCGATCGGGGTCGCCACCGTATCGGACACCGTCTGCGCCGAGGCGCCGGGATACTGGGTCGTGACGACGATGGTCGGCGGGGCCACCTGCGGATACTCCGCAACCGGCAGCGTGGTGTAGGCGATGGCGCCCAGGATCAGCAGCACGATGGACAGCACCATCGCGAGAATCGGCTGGTGGATGGAGAGACGACCGAGGTTCATGGCTTGGCTGCACCCGTCGCCGGCGCATGCGGCGCCACCTGGGCGCCGACCCGTGCCCGTTGCAGCCCGTCGACGATCACCTTGTCGCCGGGCTTCAGGCCTTCACGGATCACCCGCAGGCCATCGTCCAGCGGACCCAGCACCACCTGCCGTGCCTCCACCGTGTTGTCGTCCCTGACCACCAGCACGATCTTGCGCGACTGGTCGGTCGCGATCGCGGTGTCCGGCACCAGCAGCGCCTCGTAAGGCGCGCTGCCGATCACCCGGACGCGGGCGAACTGCCCCGGCAGGATCGACAGGTCCTGGTTGGGAATGAGCGCGCGGCCGCGCAATGTGCCGGTCGAGACGTCGAGCCGGTTGTCGAGGAAGTCCACCGAACCTTCATGGGACGGCATGGTCTCACCCGACAGGATCACCTGCACCGGGTTCGGCGTGTCGCGCGAGCTCGGCCGACGGCCCTCGAACCACAGGCGGCTGTTGCGCATGTAGATCGATTCATCCATGTCGAAATAGAGGTGGATCGGATTGAGCGAGACGATCGAGGTGAGCAGCGTAGCGCCGCTCTCGCTGCCTTGCACCAGATTGCCGACGCTGACGAGGTGGCGGCTGATGCGGCCGTCGATCGGTGCCTTGACCCTCGTGAACTCGACGTCGAGACTGGCGCGCTGCATCGCACCCTCGGCCTGCAGCACCGCAGCCTCAGCCGCCTGCAGGGCCTGCTTGCGCTGATCGACCACGCTCTCGGCGGCGAACTGCGACTTGTTCAGCTCGGTGGCGCGGGACAGCTCTCGCTGGGCGAGATCGACCTTGGCCCTGGCATCGGCCAGTTGCCCGCGCGCCTGCTCGGCCACCGCCTCGTACTGCCTGGGATCGATGACATAAAGCAGGTCACCGGCTTTGACGATGGCGCCGTCCTTGAACTCCACGCTGGTGACGAAGCCGGTGACGCGGGCGCGTATCTGCACCTGCTCCACCGCGTCGAACCGCCCGGTGAATTCATCCCAGTCAGTTACGGTGCGCTGGATCGGCGGTGCCACGGTCACTGGCGGGGGCGGCGGCGCCGCGGCCGGCTGACTCGTGCTCTCGCCGCAGCCGGCCAATGCCAGCATGATGCCCATCAGAGCCGTATTCACGAGAGCCCTTCGCGGCAGTCTATCAAGGCCAGGCTCGATCATTCCCCAAGAATTCAGCGACCGTTGCATCCCGCTCTGACCCCATCCGTCCGAATACCGCTCCGCGGCATTTAACCACAGTGCGTGAGAGAACTCAAAAGCCGCCATCCCCTCATCGCGCGCCAACCGAGGGTTAGGTCTATCGTCGTCCCGTGACAGGACGACAATTCGCCTGCGCTCCACGCTGGTCAGGTCGCCGGTCCAATGAAATACTCGTGACAAGGCCGGCGCAGCCGCTTTGCATGCGCCATCCGGCCGCGAGAAAAAAATAAATGGGGAGAACGTCGCCAATGGTCGGTCGAGTGCTGAATGGCAAGGTTGCGCTGGTCACCGGCGCCGCGGGCGAAATCGGGACCGCGACCATCGCGCTGCTGGCCGAGCGCGGCGCGCGCATCGTCGCCGTCGATCGCGACGCGCAGGGATTGGCCCGCGCGATCCGCTCGCTACCGGCCTCGGCCGAAGCGCTGGCCATCACTGCCGACGTCACCCGGGACGACGAGGTCGCGTCCTATGTGGAGCAGACCGTCGCACGGATGGGCAGCGTCGACATCTTCTTTAACAACGCCGGCATCGAAGGCGACATCAAGGCCATTCCCGACTACCCGCTCGACACCTTCCGCCGCGTGCTCGACGTCAACGTCGTCGGCGTTTTCCTCGGCATGAAATATGTGCTGCCGGTGATGTACCGCCAGAACGCCGGCAGCGTCATCAACACCGCCTCGATCGCGGGCCTGATCGGAAGCCCGCAGATTGCGGCGTACAGCGCCAGCAAGCACGCCGTGATCGGCTTGACCAAGAGCGCCGCGCTGGAATGCGCCAACACGAACGTGCGCGTGAACTGCGTCTGTCCCGGCCAGATCGACAGCCGGATGCTGTCGTCGATCATCAACGGCCTTGCTCCCGACGGCCAGCCATTGCCGGAAAGCAAGGTGCTGGAGCGCACTCCCGCCCGCCGTCTCGGCCTCGCACGCGAGGTCGCCGGCGTCGTCGCCTTCCTTGCTTCCGACGACGCAAGCTACGTCTCAGGATCATCCTACACCGTCGATGGCGGCCGCACCGCGAGCTGACGCGCGCTGATCTCAAGCCGACCAGGAGGCCATCGACATGCCCGCGATCCTCGACCCCGATGCCGCCGCCGTGCTGCAGGCCTTTCGCGAGGCCGGCCGGCCGCCATACGAAACACTGACGCCACCGGAAGCACGCGCCTACTATCTCGCGGCGCGCGCCATCACCAATCCCGAGCCGCCGGCGCTGGCGTCCGTGCGCACGCTCACCATCCCCGGCCCCGCCGGCCCGATCCCGGCGCGGCTCTACACACCGCTGGCGCTGCGGCAGTCCGGCGGGCTCTCCCCTTGCCTGGTGTTTTTCCATGGCGGCGGCTGGGTGATCGGCGACCTCGAGACCCATGACGTGGTGTGCCGGACGCTCGCCCTTGAAGGCGAACTGATGGTGATCTCGGTCGACTACCGCCTCGCGCCGGAACACAAGTTTCCCGCCGCGTTCGACGACGCGGTGGCTGCGACCCGGTGGGTGGCCGCCCATGCCCGCGAGCTCGGCATCGATGCCGCGCGCCTTGTGGTCGGCGGCGACAGTGCCGGCGGCAACCTTGCCGCGGCGGTCACGCTCGCCGCCCGCGAGGCCGGCCCCAGGCTCGCCGGCCAGGTGCTGATCTATCCCGCGACCGACCTCGGCCTGACATCTCCCTCGCACCGCGAGCCGGAGACCGACTGCCTGCTCACCCATGCGGTGATGGTCTGGTTCCGCGATCACTATCTCAACAGCGTCGCCGAACGCGACGACTGGCGTGCGTCACCGGCGCGGGCGACAAACCTCGCCGGCCTGCCGCCAGCCTTCGTGGTGACAGCGGGCGCCGATCCGCTGCGCGACGAAGGCAACGCCTTCGCGCGCCAGCTCACGGAGGCCGGCATCGCCGTGACCTATCAGACGCACCCCGGCCAGTTCCATGGCTTCATCACCATGGGCAAGGTGCTGCCTAAAGCTCAGGAGGTGCTCGGCGACATCGGCGTGTGGCTGAAGGCCCGATAAATTCCGCGCGGCGGACGCACTGCCCGCAGCGCCGATGGCGCCGGCAGATTTGCAGCTTGCGATGCGCCGCGCCGCATAGAATGCTGGGCAACGCCAACGATAAAAATCCGGGAGGTGATCCGATGGACGCCCTGCAACCGCAGTCCGTACAAGCCCCGCGCAGCCATGACGCAGTGATCGTCGGCGCCGGTTTCGGTGGGCTCTATATGTTGCATCGGCTCCGCGGTCTCGGCTTGTCGGCCCGCGTCTATGAGCAGGGCAGCGGCGTCGGCGGCACCTGGTACTGGAACCGCTATCCCGGCGCGCGTTGCGACGTCGAGAGCATGCAGTACTCCTACGGCTTCTCGGAGGAGCTGCAGCAGGAATGGCAATGGAGCGAGCGCTACGCGCCGCAGCCGGAGATCCTGCGCTACGCCAACCATGTTGCCGACCGCTTCGACCTGCGCCGCGACATCCAGTTCGACACCCGCGTCACGGCGGCGCGCTTCGACGACAGCGGCGGGCGCTGGTCGGTCACCCTGTCCGACGGCGTCACCGTCTCGGCGCGCTACCTGATCCTCGCGACGGGCTGCCTGTCGAACGCCCGCACGCCCGACTTTCCCGGGCTCGACAGTTTCAAGGGCAAGACCTACCACACCGGCCATTGGCCGCATCAGGAGGTCGACTTCACCGGCTTGCGGGTCGGCATGATCGGCACGGGATCGTCGGCCATCCAGTCGATCCCGATCATCGCCGAGCAAGCGGCACAGCTGGTCGTGTTCCAGCGCACCGCGAATTTCAGTGTGCCGGCCCATAACGCCGCGATCTCCCAGGACTATGCTGCGTCCTGGAAAACCGATTACGCCGCGCGGCGGCGCCGGGCGCGCGAGGAGGCGCGCAACGGCATTCTCACCGTGATCCCCGACAAGGGCGCGATGGAGGACACGGCGGACAGCCGCCGCACTGCCTATGAGGCCGGCTGGGCCCGCGGCGGCATCAGCTTCATGGCGTCCTACAACGACCTGTTGCTCAACCAGGAGGCCAACGACACCGCCTGCGACTTCGTGCGCGACAAGATCGCCGAGATCGTGCGCGATCCGGCGGTGGCGCGGCTGCTGCAGCCCAACGACCATCCGATCGGCTCGAAGCGGATCTGTGTCGACACCGACTACTACGCCACCTTCAACCGCCCCAACGTGTCACTGGTGAACGTGCGCGCCGAACCCATCGAGCGCATCCTGCCCGACGGACTGCGCGCCGGGGGAAAGGACTACCCGCTCGACGCCATCGTGTTCGCGACCGGCTTCGACGCCATGACCGGCTCGGTCGCCAAGATCGACATCCATGGCCGCGACGGCCGCACCCTCAACCAGAAATGGGCCGAAGGACCGCGCTGCCATCTCGGGCTGATGAGCGCCGGCTTTCCCAACCTGTTCATCATCACGGGTCCCGGCAGCCCCTCGGTGCTCAGCAACATGATCGTTTCGATCGAGCAGCATGTCGACTGGATCACCGGCTGCATCGCCCATCTGCGCGCCCGCGGCTTCGACCGGATCGAGCCCACCGTCGAGGCGGAAGACAACTGGGTCGCGCATGTCAACGAGGTCGCGCACCGCACGCTCTACCCGCAGGCCAACTCCTGGTACATGGGCGCGAACATTCCCGGCAAGCCGCGGATCTTCATGCCCTATATCGGCGGCGTACCGGTCTATCGGCAGATCTGCGACCAGATCGCGGCGAGGGACTACGAGGGCTTCGTGCTGACCGGCCGGCGGCAAGCCGCGCTGGCCTGACGGCGCACGTCACGGTCGACTTCCTCAGCGCGTGCCGTAAGCGCGGTCGCCGGCGTCGCCGAGCCCGGGGATGATGAAGGCCTTGTCGTCGAGCCCTTCATCGATCGCCGCGGTCCATACCGGCACGTCGGGATGCAGGCCGCGCAGCCGTTCGATGCCCTCGGGCGCGGCCAGCAGGCAGACCACGCGAATCTCCTTCGCACCCCGCTCCTTGAGGCGATCGACGGCGGCGACTGCGGTGTTCGCGGTCGCCAGCACCGGCGACACCACCACGGCAAGCCGCTCATGCAGGTCGGACGGCGCCTTGAAGAAGTACTCCACCGCGGTGAAGGTCTCCGGATCGCGGTAGAGGCCGATATGGGCGACGCGCGCAGTCGGCACCAGGTCGAGCATGCCGTCGACGAACGTCACGCCGGCGCGCAGCACCGGCACGAACACCAGCTTCTTGCCGGCGATCTTGGCAGAGTGCATCCGCGCCAGCGGCGTCTCGACCTCGACCTCGGTCAGCGGCAGGTCGCGCGTGACCTCGTAGCACAGCAGCATGCCGATTTCCTTGAGCAGCTCGCGGAACGACTTGGTCGAGATCGACTTGTCGCGGATCAGCGTGACCTTGTGCTGCACCAGCGGGTGATCGACAATCGTGACGCCGTCCATGGCTGTCTCCGTGCGTGCTTTGTCTGTGTTCAGAAAACGGTGCCGTCGCTGACGACCTTGATCGGCGGCGAGCCGTCGGGACGCCGCTCGAAGGCAATCGCCCGGCCGGCGGCCCAGGTGCCGCCCTCGAGGATCTTCGCCAGCGGAAATGCCGCGGCGTCGACGCCCAGACGCTGGCGCGTGATCTGCGCGAGCTGGTCGAGCAGCGCCACCGTCAGCGCCCGCCACTCCACGATCAACGGCGCGCCGACATCGTACTCCCGTTCGGCCTCGGCAGGATCGCGGAACGACAGCACGCCGGTGTCGATGAACAGGCCGCCATTGCGATACTCGGCAAGACCCGTCAGCCCGTCGATGTCGGCGACCGCGACGCCGGCACGCTGCAGCGGCTCGATCAGCGAATAGGTCAGCCACTGCGACAGCTTGTGCAGCGGCACGAGGCCGGTGGTGGCATCATCCGTCACCAGCGACGGATGCCGCCAGCAGTCGCCGAGCGGCACGTCGTCGAGGCTCAGCCGCGACGGCCAGATCGGCCCGAGCTGCTGCAGCACCACCGACAGGATCGCCGGCGCGGCGATCGCGCCGCCTTCGGCGCGCGACAGCAGATAATCGACAAGACCACCGGGGCGTGGCCCATCGCGGCTGCCGAACACCTCCGGCTGCGCCGCGAGTTGCGCCCCGAGCCGGCGCAGCAGCTCTACCCGCCCCTCGACGCCGACCAGCGGGTTGTCGTCGGTCACCTGGAAGCCGCGCCGCAGGTCCTCGGCGGTGAGACGCAGCAGCGCTTCGGCGTCGACCCGCAACGGATCGTCCTCATGCGCCGAGAACGCACCGGCATCGAACATGTCGAGGCTGGCGAGCGCGAGTCCCTCGGAGCGGCCGATGGCCACCTCGCTGGCGCTGTCGCGATAGCGCCACAGCGGGCCGGCGCCGGCATCGAGCAGCACGCTGACGATGGCGAGATCGAACTCGGCACGCGCCCGGGCCACCGGATCGGGCCAGCTTGCGGCCCCCGCGATCGCCGCCCAGCGGTCCTCGCCGTCGATCATGAAGTGGCGCCAGCGCGAATGAAACGGCACCTCGCCGAGCGGATACGTCCGACGCATCGTGGCGAGCACGAGGCCGACCGCGGTATCGAGCCGCGTCAGGTCGATCCGGAAATGTGGCAGCCGGTCCTCGAGCCCCACCATCAGCAGCCGATGCGCACGCTCGCGCACCGCCTGAGCCGACAACAGTGATAGCGCATCGACCATGTCGATTGTCACGCCCCTTTTCCGCGGTTGTCAGTACTTGTCGAGCGACCGGCCGACCGTGTCGCTGAGTTCATGCGACGGCGGCGGCTCCGGCGAGAAGTAGCCCGCCGCCTTCTTGGCGGCGATCTCGACATGGGCGTCGGCCGGGATCAGCTCGTCGGGAATCGGAATCCGCTCGACGATCTCGATGCCCTGCGACGTCAGCGCGTCGTGCTTCATGTCGCTCATCGACACGAAGCGGTCGATCCGCGGCAGGCCGAGCCAGTGAATGACATCGGGCATCAACTGCTGGAAGCGCGCATCCTGCACGCCGGCGACGCATTCGGTGCGCTCGAAATAGGCGGCCGCGGCATCGCCGTCTTCCTGGCGCTTGCGCGCATTGTAGACCAGGAACTTGGTGACCTCGCCGAGCGCGCGGCCTTCCTTGCGGTTGTAGACGATGATGCCGAGCCCGCCGGTCTGGCCGGCGCGGGCACATTCCTCGATGCCGTGGATCAGGTACGGACGGCAGGTGCAGATATCGGAGCCGAACACGTCCGAGCCGTTGCACTCGTCGTGCACGCGGCAGGTGATGCGGGTGCGGTGATCGGGCAGCCTGGTCACGTCGCCGAACAGGTACACCGTGGTGCCGCCGATCGGCGGCAGGAACACCTGCAGGTCGGGGCGTGTCACCAGTTCGGGGAACATGCCGGCGGTCTGCTCGAACAGCGCGCGGCGCAGATTGGTCTCGCTGGTGCCGAAGCGCTGCGCGATGCCGGGCAGATACCACACCGGATCGATCGCGATCTTCACCACCGAGACGCTGCCGTTGGCGTGCACGACATCACCGTCGGCCACGAGCCGCTTGGCCGCGAGCGCCGCCTGCAACTCCGGAAGGTCGAGACGCGCGCGCGTCACCGCGATGCTGGGACGGATGTCGACGCCCTCGGCGATCTCCTTGCGGAAGGTCTCGGCGACGAGATGCCCCCACGGATCGAGCGCGACAATGCGCGAGGGATCGCTCCACTGCGGGAACGGGCCGATGGTCGCGGCCGGATAGGTATTGGTGAGATCGGGACGACGGATCGGATCGAGCGCCCCGGACGACACCGCCAGTGCGCGATACACCGCATAGGAGCCGCCATGGCTGCCGATCACGTTGCGATCCTGCGGCCGCGACACCGTGCCGATGATCGGTCCGCGCTCGCGCGCCGTCGCCGCGCCCCAGGTGATGGGGAATTCGTGCTTGGCGCCTGGCACCGGATGCGACGTCAGCCGGATGTGATCAGTGCGATTGGAACGGGTCATCAGTCAGTAACCCCTAAAGTCGGCAGCCCCTAAAACAGCGACGGCCCGCCGGAACGACGGGCCTGACGGTCAAACCAAATCATCACGGGAGCCCTGAAGACTCTGCAGCAAGTATATAGGAAAGCCGGAAGACCTTACAATGTCACTGGTTCCCATAAAAGTGAACGCCACGCCCCTGCGCGGCAGGGATGGCCGTCCTGCTTCACGGGCATTGCCACTGGGCATTGGAAACGGCGAAATCCATGATATAAATGGTTGTTTCTTCTCGGAAGTGAGGGAGGGAACGACACGTGACTGAATTGCACGACTGGCTTGTCGGCCAGCACCCGGGTCTGCGGACCTACACATCCTTACAGCACAAGGCCTTGCAACTCGCGTCCTCGGACGCCGAGCACGGTGCGCTGTATCGTCTGCTGGCCGGGCTCGCCGGCCGCTACATTGAATCCTTTGACGAGGAGCCGTTGCCCGTGGACGTGGCACAGCAGGCGTATCAGCGGCTGCTGGCGACCGTCGGCGACGCCGAGCGTTCGCTCAGCGCGTCGCCATCGGAGCAGGTCAAGGCGCTCAACCGCCTCGCCGCCACCGAACTGGTCTGATCAGGCACATCGGCTGACGCAGCGGAGCGCGCCAGCGCGCGCGGTTACGCCAACTCGGCGCCGCGCCTCTCCGGCACGAGCGCGAGCAGCGCGATGATGTCGACGATGTAGAGCAGCGCCAGCGCCGCGATCGCGGTCTGGAAGCCGTAGGCTGCGCTGACGGCGCCGACCACCAGCGGACCGAAGCCGGCGACCGCGCGACCGATGTTGAAGAACACGTTCTGCGCGGTTGCGCGCGCGGCCGTGGGATAGAGTTCGCTCATCAGCGCACCGTAGCCGCCAAGCATGCCGTTGACGAAAAAGCCCATCACCGCGCCGCCGAACAGCAGCGCCAACGGGCTGACGAGCTGCGAATAGACCACGACCATGATGGCGGCGCCGATCATGTAGCCGAGAAACGCCGGACGGCGGCCGAGACGGTCGGCGATATGGCCGAACATCAGGATGCCGAGCGCCATGCCCGCGATGGTCACCGCGGTCCACAGCGCCGACTTGGTGAGGCCGTAGCCGAACTGGGTGGAGAGGTAGTTCGGCAGCCAGATCATGATGCCGTAGTAGCCGAAGTTCTGCACCGAGCAGAGGATGATCATGCCGAGACTGGTCTTCACCGTCTCGCGGTCGGTCATCAGCAGCTTGAGAGAGAATGCCGCGCCCTGGTGCTGCACCTTGTTGGTGACGAACACGTCAGGCTCGTGCAGGTGGCGGCGAATGAAATAAGCCGCCAGCGCCGGAAAGATCCCGACGATGAACATGCCGCGCCAGCCGATCACCGGCAGCAGCAGCGGCGTGATCAGCGCCGCGGCCAGCACGCCCGACTGCCAGCCGAGGCCGACATAGGACGATGCGCGGGCGCGCTTGGCGGCCGGCCAGGCCTCCGCCACCAGCGCCATGCCGATGCCGAACTCGCCGCCGAGGCCGAGACCGGCGATCGCGCGGTAGATCAGCAGATCCCAATAGCCCTGCGCCAGGGCGCACATGCCGGTGAACACGGCGAACAGAACGATGGTCCAGGTCAGCACGCGCACCCGGCCGAGCCGGTCCGACAGCATGCCGAACCCGATACCTCCGACCACCGCACCGACCAGCGTGACGGTCACCAGCGACGCGCTTTGCGCGAGGCTGAGATGCAGGTCGGCCGAGATCGCCCCCAGCATGAAGCCGAGGATCAGCAGGTCGAAGCCGTCCATGGCATAGCCCAGCGCCGATCCCCACAGCGCCCTGCGCGCGTCGGACTTCGAATCGCGGACCGTCTCCGTGGCGAGCGCCAGCTCCGCCGTACCTTCGATCTGACTCACGACGACCTCTCCCACCCAATATGACAAAATTGCGCAAGACTACCTTGCAAGGATCGTGCAAGAAACCGCCGACCGACCGCCATCCCCATGAAATCCATCGGCCCAGCCCCTCGCCGCGACGTCGGCGGGGCCGCACGCGCCGAGATCTGCCTTCGGATCAGACGAAGGTACTTTCCGAAAACTGCGAATTGTCAGACAGGCCAATCCCCGCCACGATGGCCGCATGTTCGAGAACCGCTTCGCGTCGACACGCCCTGCGACACCAGCCTTGAAGGACCGCCCGCTCGAAACCATGGCACTTGGCCTGGCGTGCCTGCTGGCGGTGATGGTGCTGATGCGCGCGCACGGTGCAGACAGCGCCGATACTCGTGCGGCGACCATGATCCGACCGGCACCAACAGCGCCGCAGCTGCAGCCGGACGCCGCATCTTCACCCACCACGTCGTCACGCCCCGACGAGGAGATCCGCCGCATGCTGCAGGACATGGCGCTGCACGACTGAGCCTGGTGGCCGCAGGCCGCGCCGGCGGCAGGCGGTAATTCGCGTCAAAGCCCTCCCCTTGCCGATCCGGAATCGCTATACCGGTCGACATACGAGAGGGGACGTCGAACGGATGACTGTAGAAGGGCGAGGAGTCCAGTCGATCGAGGTCGGTGGCCGCATCCTGGTGGCCCTGATCGAGTTCGGCCAGCCGACCATGTTGCGCGATCTTGCCGCGCGTGCGGGAATGACCTCGGCCCAGGCCCATGCCTATCTCGTGAGCTACCGCAAACTGGGGCTGGTCGAGCAGGACCCCGCCAGCGGGCGCTATTTCCTCGGCCCGCTCGCGCTGCAACTCGGCCTCGTCCGGATGCGTGGGACCGATCCGCTGCGCATGGCGAGCACGGTCGCGACCGACATCTCGGAGAAGACCGGCTACATGGTCACCGTGTCGGTGTGGGGACCGCACGGCCCGACCATCATCCAGGTCCATGAGGCGATCTATCCGGTGCACGTCAACCTGCGCGCCGGCGCGCTCTACACCCTGACCGGCACCGCGACGGGACGCCTGTTCGCCGCGCTCTACCCGCTGGAAAGCGTGCGCACGCTGCTGGCCAGGGAGATGCGCGCCGAGCAGAAGGGCCAGCACCTGCCGAGCGCGAAATCACGCCAGGCCTTCGCCGAGGATTTCGAGGAGATCCGGCGGCAGGGCTATGCCACCACCGAGGGCGTTCCGGTGCCCGGCATCAATGCCGTAAGCGTGCCGGTGTTCGACCAGAGCCAGAAGATGCAGTTCGCGATGACGGCGATCGGCCCGAACTCCGAGCTCGACGTTCGCCCGGGCAGCGCCAACATGCTGGCCGTGATCGAGACCATCAACCGCCTGTCGGATCAGCTTGGCTACCGGCCCGATCTCGGCAATCGAACCGCCGCGCCGAAACCGAAGGCCCGCGCCCGGCAGAAGGCCTGACGGCCTCACCTGCCCCGGCGGCAGCGCCGTCTCAGTGGGCGTTGCCGAGGTAGGCCTTGCGGATTTCCGGATGCGCCAGCAGCTCGGCGCCGGTGCCGCTCATGGTGATGCGGCCGCTGTCGAGCACATAGGCGCGATCGGCAAGCCGCAGCGCCAGATTGGCCATCTGCTCGACCAGCAGGATGGTGATGCCGCGGGACCGCAGGTCGCGGATGATCGCGAAGATTTCCTTGATGATCAGCGGCGCCAGTCCGAGCGACGGCTCATCGAGCAGCAACAGCCGCGGCGCCCCCATCAGCGCGCGGGCGATCGCCAGCATCTGCTGCTCGCCGCCCGACAGCGTCACCGACATCTGGTTCTGGCGCTCGCGCAGCCGCGGAAACAGCCGGTACTGCTCTTCCAGCGCGTCCGTCAGCTGCGCGCTCGTCAGCCGCCGCGCATAGGCGCCGAGTTCGAGGTTGTCCCGGATACTCTGGTCGGGAAACACCTGCCGCCCCTCCGGCGACAGCGCGATGCCGTACTGCACGCGGCGGTGCGCCGGCGAGGCGGTGATGGCCTGGCCCTCGAACAGGATTTCGCCGCTGCGCGGCTGCATCAGGCCGGCGATGGCCTTCAGCAGCGTGGTCTTGCCGGCGCCGTTGGCGCCGACGATCGCCACTACCTGGCCCTGCTCGACATTGATCGAGGCGTCCGTCACGGCCTCGATCGGGCCATACGACACGCTGATATTCTTGAGCTGCAGCATCGTCATCTCACGCCACCCTTACGACGCCGTCGCCGCGACCGGAGCTTCATCGGCGTCGTCGACGCCGAGATAGGCTTCCATCACCCGCTTGTCGCTCTGCACGATCGATGGCGGGCCTTCGGCGATCTTCTCGCCATAGTCGAGCACGATGACGTGGTCGGCGATTTTCATCACCATGTCCATGTGGTGCTCGACCAGCAGGATGGTGATGCCCTGGTCGCGGATGCGCTCGATCAGATGGCCGAGTTCCTCGGTCTCCTGCGGGTTGAGGCCGGCAGCCGGCTCGTCGAGCAGCAGCAATTCCGGCTCGGTGGCGAGCGCGCGCGCGAGCTCGACGCGGCGCTGCAGGCCATAGGCCAGCGCGCCGGCCGGCTTGTCGGCATACGCGGACAGCCCGACGAACTGCATGATGGTCTCGACCCGGCGCAGTGCCTGCGCCTCCTGCGCGCGACCGCCGCCCAGCATCGAGGTGAGGAAGCCGTTGCTCATCCGGCGATGCTGCCCCACCAGGACGTTGGTGCGCACGCTGAGATCCTTGAACAGGCGCAGGTTCTGGAAGGTGCGCGCGATGCCGCGGCTGCAGATGGCATGCACCGGCTTGTCGGTCAGCCGCTCGTTGCGGAAGACGATCTCGCCGCTGTCCGGCTTCACGATGCCGGACAGGATGTTGATGAAGGTGCTCTTGCCGGCGCCGTTCGGGCCGATCAGCGCATGGATGTGGCCGGAGGTCAGCCTGGCGCAGAGATCGCGCGCCGGGCGCACGCCGCCATAGGCCTTGCACACGTCGGTGGTCTGCAGCAGCGTGTCGGATGCACCGACGGTCTGGCGAGGAAAAAGCGCCGGGACGACCTCACCGGAGGTCGGCGGCGCCGCCGTGGCAGCCCCGCCCCGCAAACGGGCAAACAGGTCGCCGAACACGCCGGCAAGCCCGCGCGGCATCACATAGAGCGCGAACAGCAGCAGCGCGCCGTTGGCGAAATGCTCGGCCCAGGTCCAGCGGGCGAGGAAGCTGCCGAGCAGCGTCAGCGACACGGCGCCAAGCAGCGGGCCGGCCATCGAGCCGCTGCCGCCGAACATCACCAGCAGCAGGATGAAGATCGAGAGGTTGAAGTTGATGAAGTCGGAGTTGATGTACTGGTTCTGCTGCGCGACCAATGCGCCGGCCAGACCGCAGGTCGCCGCGGCGACCACGAACGCCAGCACCTTGTAGCGCAGCACCGGCACGCCCATCGAGGCGGCTGCGACCTCGTCGGCCTGGATCGACAGCAGCGCCCGGCCGAACCGGCCGGTCAGCACGTTGCGCAGCAACAGGTGCACGACCAGCGACAGCGCGATCGCGAACCACACCCACTGCTTCATGTCGAACGGCGCACCGGCGATCGTCAGCGGCTTGATGGCGTAGATGCCCATGGCGCCGCCGAACAGGTCGGACGCCTCGGTCACCAGCTTCTCGATCACGATGCCGAATGCCAGGGTGACCATGGCGAGGCTCGGCCCCTTCACCCGCAGCGACGGCGCGGCGATCAGCACGCCGAACAGCGCCGAGACCACGACCGCGACCGCAAGCGCGAGCCACGGGTTCATGTCCCACGAGGTGGTGAGCAGCGCCACCGCATAGGCGCCGGCGGCAAACAGGCCGGCCTGCCCCAGCGACTTCTGCCCGGCGAAACCGACCAGCACGTTCATGCCGGTGGCGCACAGGAAGTAGATGCAGATCGAGAACAGGATCCGGAGATAGAAGTCGTTGCCGGTGACGAACACCAACGCCGCGCCGACGATCGCCAGGGCTGCTGCTGCCAATGTGCCGCGCATCGGATCAGACCTTGTCGAGCGAGCGGGAGCCGAACAGCCCGTTGGGCCACACGGCGAGAACCAGGATGATGAGAGCGAAGATCACGATTTCACGCCACTGCGCCTGCCACAGCGCAACCGTCTGCTCGAGCAGGCCGAGGACGAAGCCGCCGAAGATGCAGCCGCGCGGATTGTCGAGGCCGCCCATGATGGCGCCGGAGAACGCCTTGAGCGAGATGCCGAGCCCCATGAACAGCGAAGCCGAGGCGATCGGCGCCACCAGCAGGCCGCCGAGGCCGGCAAGCGCGGACGACAGCACGAACGCGCCGATCATGACGGCCGCGACGTTGATGCCCATGAGGGACGCCACCGCCGGGTTCTGCGCCACGGCCCGCATCGCCTTGCCGATCCGGGTGCGGCGCATCACCAGATCGAGCGCCAGCATCACGATCACCGCGAACGCCAGCACCAGCAGCTCCTGCGGGCGCACGCCGACGCCGGCGAAGCGCAGCACATCGTCGCCGAACGGCGACGGCAGCTTGACCGGAGCCGGCCCCCAGATCGCAAGACCAAGGCTCTGCAGGATGATGCCGAAACCGATGGTGCTCATCACCCAGGACATGCCGGGCTTGCCGGCGAACGGCCGCACCGCAGCGACGAAGATGGCGATGCCGAGCACGCCGGTGACGCAGCCCACCACCAGCGCGGCGATCGGATAGTTGAAGCCCGCGGACGCCTGGTCGGTCAGTCCGGCGAAACCAGTGCTGCCGCTGCGCGCGGTGAGAATGTACAGAGCGCTGACGCCGGCGAAGGCGCCGAAGCTGATGAACTCGCCCTGCGAGAAGTTGAGGGTCTTGGTGGTGGTGAAGGTAATACTGAAGCTCAGCGCGATGAGCGCATAGATGCCGCCGACCGCAAGGCCGCTCACCAATACCTGCAGATAGGTCGCCAGCACCGCGAACACCCCTGATGGAAAACCGTGGAGAAACTACCGCAAAAATACGGCCGCGCGCCCGCCCTCCGGGGTTATCCCCAGGGGGCGGGCTGCAAAACGCAGGATCAGCCCTTGAAGTCCTCGGCCTTGAGGCCGTCGACCACGGCGTCATGGAAGGCCGCGAGCTTGCCGCCGCGCCAGCAGGTCCAGCGCTGGTCGGCCGCGGTCAAAGCGTCGTGCTCGGTCTTGCTGAACGGCTTGTTGTAGGACTTGGCGTAGCCCTCGAACGGGGTCTTCAGGTCCTCCAGCGCCTCGCGCACCTTGGCGCCGTCGGTCGAGCCGGCCTGCTTGATCGCCAGCGCCAGCAGCATCATGGAGTCGTAGCCGTGGACCGCGAACGAGAACGCCGAGTCGGCGTCGATCTTCGGCCGGATGCGATCGAAGAACGCCTGCTGGAACGGGGTGCGCGCTTCCGACACCGTGCGCAGGAAGATCGGCTTCTCGGCGAGCGCCGGACCCGACGCATTGATGAAGCTGAGGTTGTCGGCAGCCCAGCTGGTCAGCACCACCGGGAAGTAGTCGATCTTCTCCATGCTGCGCATCAGCTGGCCGATCGGCGTGCCCTGCGCCCACACCATCGCGGTGTCGACGCCGGCGGCCTTCAGCTTGCCGAGCTGCGAGGTCATGTCGGTGTCGTTGACGTTGAACTTCTCGTTGGCGACGATGTTCAGGCCCTGCAGCGCAGCGATCTCCTGCAGGTCCTTGAGGCCGCCCTGCCCGTACCCGGTGGTCTCGGTCAGGAAGCCGACCTTCTTGGCGTTCGGGCTCTTCTTGGCATAGGCCGCGAGCGCCACGACCTGGGTGCGATCGACGCTGCCGACGCGGAACATGTAGTTGTCGGCCGTGGCGCTGACCGGCTTGGTGATGTCGGTGGCCGAGCCGATGCAGCCCATCACCGGGATACGCTTCTGGTTCGGGATCTGCTTCCACGCCAGCGCATTGCCGGAGTTGGTCGGACCGAACACCGACACCACCTTCTCGCTGTCGATCAGGTCGGACATGTTCTGGATCGACTTCGGCGGCTGCGAGAGGTCGTCGCGGATCACCAGCGAGAAGCTCTGCCCCTTGGCCTTGAGGTCCTCGATCGCAGCTTGAATGCCGACGACCGCCGCACGCCCCGATTGCGCGGAGGGAGATGCTGACAGATCGCCATTGAAGCCGATCTTGATGTCGCCCTCGGCGCGGGCGCTGCCCGCCATCCACGGCGCGACGGACGCCGCCACGAGACCCGACAGCGCGGTCTGGTTGAAGGCGCGACGGCTCAGTTTCTTGATGTCAGTCATGGTTCCTCACCTCATGGCCGGACGCCGCCGCATTGGGAACGCACCTGCCCGCGCGATGCAGTGCAGGTATCGCTGCGGCGGCCCGAAGTCTCCCACCGCGTTTGACCGGCTCGTTTCATCTGGAATTCGGCGGGCTTTCGATTAGCAAGTGGCTAACTGATACGCAATAGCCAAATCCGTGAGCACTCCCGGATAATTTGTCATATCCGAATCTACTCGCTATATTCTAATTATGCGGCGGACGGTCGCAGACCAGCGTTCGCCAACGATCAAGGCCAGCCATGACACGGACGGGAGATGATGCAGGACGGAGCACGCGCAGCACGCCTGCGAGCCGCGCCGACCACATGACCGCGGGGAGGATCGCATGATCGTGCGCATGGGGCTGCTGCGCAAGCGGCCCGACCTCTCGACCACCGACTTCCGCCGGCACTGGCGCGAGGTGCATGGCCCGCTCGCGGCGAAGATGCCGGGGCTGCGCGCCTATCACCAGAATCATATCGTGGACAAAAGCCAGCTCGCGATCGACCACGCGCGCGGCGGCTGGGACCTCGACGGCTTTTCCGAGCTGTGGTTCGACGACGTCGCCACAATGGAGCGCGCAATCGCCTCCGAGGCCTATCAAGCCGTTGTCGCGGATTCGCCGCACTGCATGGCGGCAACGCGCGTGATCGTCGCCAATCAAGTCACGGTTGTGCCGCTGCAGGGCCGACCCGCGATTAAGCGGATGTCGGTGCTGCAGCGCCGCGCCGACATCTCGGCCGAAGACTTCCGCCGCGAGTGGCTGGACGTGCACGCGCCGCTGGTGGCGCGCTTCCCGGCGATCGCAGGCTATCGGCAGAATGTCGTCACCGCCTGCGGCCCGGCGCCGGGCATCGACGCCGATGCGGATGGCCTCGCCCCCGACGGCATTGTCGAGATGTGGTTTCACAATCAGCAGGACCTCGTCGCCGCATTCCAGTCGCCGGCCGCGGAGCTGTCGCAACGCCATGCGCTGAGCTTCCTGCAGACCATCACCACGTTCCTGGTGGACGTTCATGAACTCGTCTGAGCCCTTCCCCCGCGGCGGCGATATGCCGCGCCTGTTCACGGAGCTCGCGCTGCGCGACCTCGTGCTGCGCAACCGCGTCGTGATCTCGCCGATGTGCCAGCACGCCGCCGACGACGGCTGCGCCACGGACTGGCATCTCGTGCACCTCGGCAAGTTCGCGCTCGGCGGCGCCGGCCTGATCTTCACCGAGAGCACCGCGGTGTCGCCGCATGGCCGCATCGGCGTCTGCGACCTCGGCCTGTGGCGCGACGACCAGATCGCGCCGCTCAAGCGCGTGGTCGATTTCGTCCACGCCCAGGGCGCACCGATCGGCGTGCAGCTCGCCCATGCCGGCCGCAAGGCCGGCTCGCAGGCGCTGTGGGACGGCGGCCGCGCCCTGACGCAGGACGAACTGCGCCTCGCCGACGGCACGCCATGGCGCAGGCTCGGTCCGAGCGCCCGCGCCGCGGGCCCGGAATGGACCGTGCCCGACGCGCTCGACGCCACCGGCATCGCCGGCGTGATCGAGGACTTCGTCGCCGCGACGCGGCGCGCGGACACCGCCGGCTTCGACGCCATCGACCTGCATTTCGGCCACGGCTATCTCGTCGCCAGCTTCCTTTCGCCGATCTCCAACCACCGTACCGACGGCTATGGCGGCGACCGCACCGGGCGCATGCGCCTTGCGCTCGAGATCGCGCAGCGGGTGCGCGCGGAATGGCCTGCGGCCAAGCCGCTGTTCTGCCGCATCTCCGCAGTCGACGGCGCCGAGGACGGCTGGAACGTTGCGGATTCGGTGGTGCTGGCGCGCGAGCTTGCGCGCTGCGGCGTCGACGTCATCGACGTCTCGTCCGGCGGCCTCACCGAGGAAACCCGCCGCCTCACCGTGCCGCGTGGCCTTGGCTTCCAGGTCGGGTTCGCCCGCCAGATCCGCGAGGAGACCGGCATGACCACCCAGGCGGTCGGCATGATCGTCGATGGCCACCAGGCTGAAGAGATTCTGCGCGCCGGCGCCGCCGACCTCATCGCGATCGCCCGCGAAGCGCTCAACGATCCCTACTGGCCGCGCCGCGCGCGCGAGGCGCTCGGTCTCGATCCGGACTACGACGCCTGGCCGGTGCGCCATGGCGTCTGGCTCGCCAAGCGCGAGCAGCAGATGGGAGACATCTTGCGTCGGCGACGCGACGTCGTCTCGGGACGCAGCCAACACGCCGGCAATGTCGGCCTCACACAAGGAAAGAACTGAGATGGCAAAGACCGTCAATTGCGATGTGCTCGTGGTCGGCTCCGGCGCCGGCGGCCTTGCCGCCGCGGTGGCTGCGGCAGGCCGCGGCCTCAAGGTGATCCTCGCCGAGAAGGCGCCGTGGGTCGGCGGCACCACGGCGCTGTCGGGCGGCTTCATGTGGGTGCCGAACAACCCGATCTCGAAGGCCGACGGCATTCAAGACTCGGTCGAGGCCGCGCGCACCTATCTGCGCCACGAGGCCGGCAACCACTTCAACGCCGACAATGTCGACGCCTTCCTCACCGAAGGTCCGGAGGCGATCGCGTTCTTCCACGACAAGACCCAGTTGCAGTTCGAGCCGGCGTCCGCGTTTTCCGACTATCATCCGGATGCACCGGGCGGACGCTCCGGCGGCCGTTCGATCAAGGCGCTGCCCTACCGCGCCCAGGGCCTCGGCAAGGAGCTCAAACGGCTGCGGCCGCCGCTGCCGGAGCTGACCTTCGTCGGCCTGATGATCGGCTCGGGCCCCGAACTCAAGCACTTCTTCAACGTCACCCGCTCGATCAAGTCGGCCGCCTATGTCGCAGGGCGTCTCACCTCGCACATGCGCGACCTCGCGCTCTACCGCCGCGGCATGCTGCTGACCAACGGCAATGCGCTGGCCGCACGCCTGTTCCGCAGCGCGCTCGATCTCGGCGTCGATGTGTGGACGGATGCGCCGGCGCAGCGCCTGATCCGCGACAAGGACGAGGTGACCGGCGCGATCATCAAGACCGCAAATGGCGAGGTCGAGGTGGTCACCCGCTGCGGCGTGGTGCTCGCCGCCGGCGGCTTCCCGCAGGACATGTCGCGCCGCCGCACCATGTTCGCGCATGACCGCGAGAACACCGGCCATCACTCGCCTGCCCCCGTCACCAACACCGGTGACGGCCTGCGCCTCGGCGAGGAGATCGGCGCTGCGGTCGAGAAGGGTTATCCGAACGCGGCGGCCTGGGTGCCGGTGTCGCGGGTGCCGCGCCGCGACGGCAGCTTCGGCATCTTCCCGCACTTCATCGACCGCGCGAAGCCCGGCCTGATCGCGGTGCTGCCGAACGGCAAGCGCTTCGTCAACGAGGCCAACTCCTACCACGACTTCTGCCAGGCGCTGTTCGCGGCGAGCGGCACCAACAAGCCTGCGAAGGCCTTCCTGATCGTGGACAAGCCGTTTCTCAGCCGCTTCGGCCTCGGCTTCGTCAAGCCGTTCCCGGTGCCGGTCGGTCCCAACATCCGCTCGGGCTATCTCAAGACCGGCGCCACCGTCGCCGCGCTCGCCCGCGCCGCCGGCATCGATCCGGCTGGCCTCGAGCAGACCGTCGCGACCTGGAATGCGGATATCGCCAACGGCGAAGACCGCGCCTTCGGCAAGGGCTCGACCGCCTACAACCGCTTCAACGGCGATCCGGAGTTCGAACCCAATCCCTGCCTCGCGCCGATCGCGACCGGCCCGTTCTACGCCGTCGAGGTGGTGGTCGGCGACCTCGGCACCTTCGCCGGACTGCGCTCCGACCAGCACAGCCGCGTGCTCGACGACAACGGGCAGCCGATCCCGGGCCTCTATGCCGCCGGCAACGACATGGCGAGCATCATGGGTGGCAACTACCCGGGCGGCGGCATCACCCTCGGCCCGGCGCTGACCTTCGGCTACATCGCCGCCAAACACCTCGCCCAGCGCGGGGACAAGTCTCAGGCGACTGCCGCCTGAGTCGCGAGCGCTCCGCCCCGGGATCCCATGCAATCTCGGTGGCGGGGTGCTTCGCATACGGCGCCCTGCTCCCTATATCTGTCGGACCACCCGCCTCCCGGCGTCCGGCTGCGACAGATGAGGGATCGAATGACACAGGGCATGAAGCACCATGGCGCTTGACAGCATGGCGCCTGACGGCCGCGATGCCCCCACTGCGGACGGGCGCCTGACGCGCCGGATGCTGCCCGTCGGCGACGGGCACGAGATCTATGTCGAGACGGTCGGCAATCCGAACGGCCTGCCGGCGGTCTATCTGCATGGCGGCCCCGGCAGCGGCTGCCAGCCCGATCACCGCCGGCTGTTCGATCCCGCGCGCTGCCATGCCGTGCTATTCGACCAGCGCGGCGCCGGCCTCAGCCGCCCGAGAGGCGAACGCGCCGCCAACACGACCCAGCATCTCATTGCCGACATGGAGGCGATCCGCGCCCTGTTCGGCTTCGAGCGCTGGATCGTGGTCGGCGGCTCCTGGGGCGCGACGCTGGCGCTCGCCTATGCCGAGCAGTATCCGCAACGGGTGTCCGCCCTCGTGCTGCGCGCGACCTTTCTCGGCACCCGCGCCGAGCTCGACTGGGCCTTCCTCGGCGGCCTGCGCCGCTTCCATCCTGCGCTGTTCGACGATTTCCTCGGCGTGCTGCCGCCACAAGAGCGCGCAGCACCACTCGAGGCGTATTGGCGGCGCATCCTCGATCCGGATCCGGCGGTGCACACCCCCGCGGCGCGGGCCTGGTATGATACCGAACGCGCCCTGTCCGAGCTGCGGCCGGTGCGTGCGCGGATCAATCGCGATGCGCTGCACGACAACGTGCGGCCATTGCCTGCCACTCCATTCATGGAGGCGCACTATTTCCGCAACCAGTGCTTCCTCGCGCCCGATCAGCTGCTGACCGGGGCGCACCGGCTGCGCGGCATTCCCGGTATCATCATCCAGGGCCGCTACGACATGCTCTGCCCGGCGGCAACCGCTCAGGCCCTCGTTATGGCCTGGCCCGACGCCGAACTGCGCATCGTCGAGGGTGCGGGCCATTCGCTGCATGATCCCGGCATCGCCGATGCCGTCACCGCCGCAATCTCGGACATCGCGGCGCTTGTGCCGCGCACGGGCCGCCTCACGACCGCTTCGGACTGATCGCCCAGGTCAGCGCCAGCATGCCGAGCGTCAGGCCCGCGGTGATCGCCGCGAGCAGCGGCCAGGCCAGCACCAGCGCCGATGTCGCCGCCCAGCCGATCGACGAGAACGCCTCCGCGAAGGTCGCAAGACGCGACGATGTCTGGCGACGGCGGAACTGGCTGCGCCGCGCCTGCACCCGGAACCAGAGCTGAACGGCCGTTGCCGACAAGGCCGCAATGCCGACGCCGGCGGCCGTCACCGCAGCCTGCCACGCCGACACCAGCATCAGAGGAACGACCAGCGGCGCCGACACCACGGCAATGACCAGCAGCACCACCTCGACCTTGGCGCGGATCACCTGCGCTGGTGGCGACGGTGCGGTCGCCACGAGATCAGCGGCGTCCTCACCGGAGATGGTTAGCCAGGCGAGACCGCCGGCGAGCTGGCCCGCCGCCATCACGATCACCGGGGTGATCAGCACGACAGCGACCCCGCTGTCGGAGAAGCTGCGCCACAACATCACAGCGGGCGGCACGAGATAGAGGAGCTGCATCAGCGTCTGCGACACCAGCCAGGGATCGCGGCGCAACAGCAGCAGCTCCTTGCGTCGCAATGCCGTCACGCGCGACACCACCGGAAAGCGCCGCGCCGAACGCCCCTGCCGTGCGGCCGCGGCGACCGCCGACGACGCCCGCGCGATGTCTTCGCCGAGATTAGGCACCACCAGCATCATGGTGACGCCGAGCACGACCAGGCTGGCGGCGAGCAGCGCCAGCAGCGGCTGCCATTCACCGAGCATCGCCCGCACCGGCCACCACAACGGGCTGTCCGCATCCGGCGCGAACGCCGCCGCCGCGTCCGACGTCAGCACGGCGAAACGCGACAGGGTGCCGTAGGACAGGATCGCCGCGATCTGCAGCGCGATGACGAAGCCGGCGCCGATCACCGCCGCCACGATCTGCGCCACCAGCCGTGTCCGCTTCGGGCCGATGGCGCGGAACAGAACGATGGTGAGACCGATCGCCGCCGCGGCTGCCGACAGGCCGACTGCGATAACGACGCCGAAGGCTGACAGCCAGCGCGCGCCGCCGCCGATTACCAGCACGTCGACGAACGGCACCGACAGCAGCAGCGCCATCACCGTGACCGTGAGCGCGATCGCCGCCATGCGCACCGAAAACAGCCGCGACAGCGCGATCGGCGACGACATGATGAGGTCGAGATCGGCGCGCGCATAGAACATCCGGGTGACCGACTCCATCGCCTGCGACAGGATCAACGCCCAGCCCAGCGCCAGGCTCGCGGCGATCACGATCAGCGTGGTCTTGTCGGGCCGTGCCGCGATGTCGGCGAAGCGGCCGACGATGGCGTAGGCCGGCAGGTGCAGGAAGATCGCGAACACCACGAGGCCGATGACCGCGCCACGCGCGCGCGCCGGCCGCCCCGCCGTCAGCATGCCGAGAAAGTCGCGCCACGCGAGACGAATCTCATGCTGCGCGATGAAGCCGAGACTGATCGCAGCGCTCATGCGGCCACGGCCTCGCCACCGACCAGCGCGACGAACATTTCTTCCAGGCTGGTATCGCCCTCGCCATTGCGGTGCCGCAGTTCGGCGAGCGTGCCTTCCGCGATCAGGCGGCCGGCGGCGATCACGCCGATCCGGTCAGCCATGCGCTCGGCCACCTCGAGGATGTGCGTGGTCATGATCACGGTGCAGCCGGCGCGGACGCGCGCCTGCAGCAGCCCTTTGACATGGCGCGCCGACACCGCATCGAGGCCGGTCAATGGCTCGTCGAGGATGATCAGGCGCGGATCGTGGATCAACGCGCCGGCGAGCGCCACCTTCTGGCGCATGCCCTTGGAAAAGCCTTCGCAACGCTCCTGCTGATGCGGCGCGAGACCGAGCGATGCCAACAGCTCGCGCGCGTCGCGATCGGCCTGCGCCGCGTCGCAGCCCCACAGCCCGGCGATGAACTCGAGATACTCGAGCGGGGTAAGCTTGTCGTAGATCATCGGCTCGTCCGAGACCCAGGCGACGACCTGCTTGGCCGCGACCGGATCGCGACGCGCGTCGATGCCCCATACCGCGATCGAGCCCATGTCGGGCTGCAGCAGCCCGGCGACCATCCGCAACGTCGTGGTCTTGCCGGCGCCGTTCGGTCCGAGCAGCGCATAGAACTCGCCGCCCCGCACGGTGAGATCGAGCCCATCGACCGCCGGCCGATCAAAATGCTTCGTTAACCCTCGCACCGCCAGCGCAGGTGTGTGCTGCCCGTCGTCCATCCGCCACCGTCTGCCGTTCCCGAAACGTTGCCGGAGCATGCCTGCAACGGGTTTCGGCCGGGTGAATCGGTTCCCGAAAAATCCATCCCTCGGCGCAATCAGGGGGACGATGGGCGCCATATTTTGGTTGCCAAGGCAACCAGTCCATGACAGGCTCCGCGACAGATCAGCGGCCGGTCGTGAGAGCGGGCCACCCGCCAGGGCCGCACAGGGAGAGGAAACGCATGCGCGAGCGCGCCGGCGACAGCTGTCGTCATGTCGTGGTGATCGGCACTGGCCAGGGCGGATTCCAGGTCGCGGCCTCGCTGCGCGACAACGGCTTTGCCGGCTCCATTCATCTGATCGGCGACGAGGACGGCCTGCCCTATCAACGCCCGCCGCTGTCGAAAGCCTACCTCGCCGGCACCACGGACCGCACCACGCTGGCACTGCGGCCAGCTTCGTTCTTTGCCCAGGCGGCGATCGACATCAGCGCCGGGCGGCGCGTCGCCCGGATCGATCGCACCGGCCACACCGTCGCGCTCGCGGACGGCGCAATCCTGCCTTACGATCATCTCGTGCTCGCGACCGGCGCGCGCAACCGCCTGTTGCCGGTGCAGGGTGCAGAACTCGACGGCGTCGCCTATCTGCGCACCGCGGCGGAAGGCGACGCGCTGCGGCAGAAATTATCCGGCCTCAAACGCGTCGTGATCGTCGGCGCCGGCTTCATCGGCCTCGAGCTCGCAGCATTTGCCGCGGCGCGCGGGCTTGACGTCACGGTGCTGGAAGCCGCCTCGCGACCGATGGCACGGGCACTGTCCGACACCATGTCGTCCTTCTTCCGCCGCGCCCATGAGGCCGCCGGCGTGCGCTTCGTGTTCAACGCCGCCGTCACGTGCATCCACGGCATCAACGGCCGTGCCAGCGCGGTCGAAACCGCCGACGGCACCCGTCATGCCGCGGACCTCGTGCTGATCGGGATCGGCATTGTCCCCAATGTCGAACTCGCTGTTGACGCCGGCCTTGCGACCGACAACGGCATCGTGGTCGACGACCATCTCGTCACCGGCGACCCCGCGATTTCGGCGATCGGCGACTGCGCCGCGTTTCCGCAACCTTTTGCCGACGGCGCGCGAGGTCGGATCGAGTCGGTGCAGAATGCGGTCGACCATGGCCGTTGCGTCGCCGCGCGCCTCACAGGCGCCGCGCAACCCTATCGCGCGGTGCCGTGGTTCTGGAGCGACCAGGGACCGCTGAAGCTGCAGATTGCAGGCCTGCCCGCGCCCCATGATCATCACGTCGTGCGTGGCGATCCGGCGAGCGGCGCCTTCTCGGTGTTCTGCTTCCGCGACGGACGGCTCGCCGGGGTGGAATCGGTCAACAAGCCCGGCGATCACATGGTCGGCCGCCGGGTGCTCGGCACCTCGCTGACGCCCGCACAGGCGGCAGACCTGACGCTCGACTTGAAAGCCCTCGCCAGCACGAAGGCAGTCGCAGCATGAGGGGCCTGTCAGTCACCGACATCGGGCTCGGCAGGATCGACCACGGCGCCGAGATTGCCGTGGATCCGCAGCAGCAGCTTGATCAGCGTCTCCTGCTCATCCTTGCGCAGGCAGGCCAGCAGACGCCGCTCGCGGTCGAGCGCCACCGCGATGACATTGTCATGGGTCGTCCGCCCCTTCGGCGTCAGCGAGATCGAATGGCTGCGTCCGTCCTGGGGATCGGTGCGGATCGTCACCAGGTCGCGCTTCTGCATCATCGCCAGCGTGCGGCTCACCGGCCCCTTGTCGAAGCCGATGACATGACAGATCCGCGACGCCGGAATTCCCGGCTCCAGCGCCAGCAGCGACAGTATCCGCCACTCGGTGATGTTGACGCCAAAATGCTTCTGGTAATAGCTCGTGGCGCTGCGCGACAGCTTGTTGGCGATGAAGGTGATGAGCGCGGGAACATAGCGCTCGAGATCGAGCAGCTCGCCGTTCCTGACCGCCTTCTGAACGGCGGCCGACCGGCCCGCGTTCGTCGCCCTGTCCTTGCCCATGCCTTTGACGATCCCTGCACCATTCCTGCCGCGCGCGGGTCGACCGATCGGTCGGGCCGCTGACCGCAAGAGATAGAGACAGCAACCGGCGTTTTACAAGACCAATCTTGGGAGGCTTCCGTGGCCGTGACGACCCCATCCCCGACGCCATCGATCCCGCATCTGGATATCGATCCGTTCTCGATCGCCTTCTTCGATGATCCATTCCCGGCACAGGAGGCGCTGCGCGAGGCCGGACCGGTGGTGTTTCTCGACAAGTGGAACGTGCATGCGGTCGCCCGCTATGCCGAAGTCCACGCTGTGCTCAACGACCCCCTGACCTTCTGCTCCAGCCGCGGGGTGGGCTTGAGCGACTTCGCCAAGGAAAAGCCGTGGCGGCCGCCAAGCCTCATCCTCGAGGCCGATCCGCCGGCCCATACCCGCACCCGCGCGGTGCTGAGCCGGGTGCTGTCGCCGGCGGTGATGAAAGATATCCGCGATGGCTTCGCCGCGGCCGCCGAGGCCAAGGCGGACGAGCTGGTGGCCAAGGGCAGCTTCGACGCCATCACCGATCTTGCAGAAGACTATCCGTTGTCGGTATTTCCCGATGCGCTCGGCCTCCAGCAGGAGGGCCGCGAGCACCTGCTGCCCTATGCCGGCCTCGTCTTCAACGCTTTCGGGCCGCCCAATGAGCTGCGGCAGAGCGCGATGGAGCGCTCCGCGCCGCACCAGGCCTATGTGCAGGCGCAGTGCCAACGCGAGAATCTCGCGCCCGGCGGCTTCGGTGCCTGCATCCATGCCCGCGTCGACACCGGCGAGATCACCGCGGCCGAGGCCCCGCTTCTCGTGCGCTCGCTGCTCAGCGCCGGCCTCGACACCACGGTCAACGGTCTCGGCGCGGCGATCTACTGCCTCGCCCGCTTTCCCGAGCAGTGGGCACGGCTGCGCAGCGATCACTCCCTCGCCCGCAACGCCTTCGAGGAAGCGGTGCGCTATGAGAGCCCGGTGCAGACGTTCTTCCGCACCACGACGCGCGAGGTCGAGCTCGGCGGTGTCCGGGTCGGCGAAGGCGAGAAGATCCTGATGTTCCTCGGTGCCGCCAACCGCGACCCGCGGCGCTGGGACGATCCGGATGCCTATGACATCACCCGCCGCACCAGCGGCCATGTCGGCTTCGGCAGCGGTATCCACATGTGCGTCGGCCAGCTCGTCGCCCGGCTCGAGGGCGAGGTGATGCTATCGGCGCTGGCGCGGCGGGTCGCCGCCATCGAGATCGCCGGCCCTGTGAAGCGCCGCTACAACAATACGCTGCGCGGCCTCGACAGCCTTCCCGTCACCTTCAAACCGGCATGAGCAGATCACGATGACGACCATCACCCTCATTCACCCCGACGGCCAGGTGCAGGCGATCGACGTCGGCAGCGACGAAAGCACGATGCAGGCGGCAACCCGCCATGGCATCACCGAGATCGTCGCCGAATGCGGTGGCAATGCCATGTGTGCGACCTGCCACGTCTATGTCGACGATGCCTGGGCCAGTCGCCTGCCAGCGATGAGCGACGACGAGGATGCGCTGCTCGACGGTGCCGCCGCGGAGCGGCTGCCGACGAGCCGGCTGTCCTGCCAGCTCAAGATCACCCCGGATCTCGTCGGGCTCGTGCTCCGCCTGCCCGACCGGCAGGTCTGACGCTCCCGACAAACGGGGGCGCCGTCTTCCAACCTCCGGCGTCACGACCGGAGGACCACCGCCACTATCCCAAGGGAGGTACTCGATGAACGTGCTGACACGATCCCTCGCGCTCGCGCTGTCCTGCGCGGCGCTGACGCCGGCCTACGCCGAAATCTCGGACAACGTGGTCCGCATCGGCGTCCTCAACGACATCTCCGGGGTGTTCCAGGACACCAACGGCATGGGCTCGGTGGAAGCCGCCCGCATGGCCGCGGAGGATTTCAACGGCGGCGGCAAGACCATCAAGGTCGAGATCGTCTATGCCGACCACCAGAACAAGGCCGACGTCGGCACCGCCATCGTGCGCAAATGGCTCGACGTCGACAAGGTCGATGCGGTGGTCGACGTGCCGAACTCCGCGGTCGGCCTCGGTGTCAACGCGCTGCTGCGCGGCACCCGCATCACCTTTCTCGCCTCCTCGACCGCGAGCTCCGACCTGACCGGCAAGGACTGCTCGCCCAACACCATCCAGTGGGTCAACGACGCCTGGTCGACCGGCAACACCACCGCCGCGGCGATGATGCAGCGCGGCGGCACCGACTGGTATTTCCTCACGGTCAACTACGCGCTCGGCCAAGGCATCGAGGCGGAGGCGACCAGCTACATCCAGAAGCACGGCGGCAAGGTGCTGGGGGCAAGCCGCCATCCGCTCGGCACTTCGGATTTCGCCTCGCTCTTGCTGCAGGCACAGGGCTCCAAGGCCAAGGTGATCGGGCTCGCCAATGCCGGCGCCGACACCATCAACGCGGTCAAGCAAGCCGGTGAGTTCGGGCTCAAGGACGGCGGCCAGTCGCTGGTCGCGTTTCTGCTGTTCATCAACGACGTGCACGGCATGGGGCTGAAGGCGGCGCAGGGCCTGCTGCTCACCGAGGCGTTCTACTGGGACATGAACGACGACACCCGCGCCTTCGCCAAGCGCTTTGCGCAGCGCCCGGGCATGAACGGCAAGATGCCGAGCGGCAACCAGGCCGGCGTCTATGCCGCAACGCTCGCCTATCTCAACGCGGTCGCCGCGACCGGCAGTGACGACGCCAAGGACGCGGTGCCGCAGATGAAGACCTTCAAGGGCACCGACAAGCTGTTCGGCGAACTGGCGATCCGGCAGGACGGACGGGTGATCCATCCGATCCATCTGTTCGAGGTCAAGAAGCCGGAGGAGTCGAAGTACCCTTACGACTACTACAAGCTGGTCTCGACCATTCCCGCCGACAAGGCGTTCCGGCCGATCGCCGAAGGTGGCTGCCCAATGATCAAGTAATCCGGCGGGAGGACGCGCAGCACGCCTGCGCGTCCTCTACTCCGGGCGCCCGAGCAGCCGCAGGGTCGCGGCCCGCGTCGCGGGCGGTCGTCGCAGACCACTGGCCGCAGCCTGCACGTTCGCCACACGCTCGGCATTGCTGCCGGCCCGGCTACCGTCGGCATTGAAAAAGCTGTTCTCGAAACCGACGCGGCAGTGGCCGCCAAGCGCCGCGGCCGCGATCAGCGACGCCGTCTCGGCGCGCCCGAACGCGCACACCCACCAATCGAACCGCTCCACCCCACCCTGCTCCCGCAGGCGGGCCACGAACGGCGCGAGCTCGGCGGGATCACTCTCCTGGTCGGCGGCATAGCGGCCGAGCGGGAAGATCACCGAGTGCCGTGCGCCCGGCACGATGCCCCGCCCGATCAGGTCGAGCAGCCAGTCGAACTCGGCGGGAGCATAGACGATGTGCTGGACCGCGATGCCCTGCCGATGCGCCCAGCCGTAAAACGCAGCCGCCTCGGCCTCCGCGCCGGCATCCGGGATCAGCTCCTTGGGCGCAATGCTCACGGCCTCCGGCACCACGGCGCGCACCGCCGCCATCTGCTCGTGCGGCTTGAAGATGCCGACCGCTTCGGTCGTGATCTGCACCACAAGCTCCTCGCCGGCCGCGCGCCGCACGGCCGCTGTCGCCGCCAGATAGCGCGCGGCATCGAGCGTGTGCCGTCCCGCGTCGTCCCGGACATGCAGGTGCAGCGCCTGTGCGCCGGCATCGCGGCAGGCGCCGGCCGTCGTCGCGATCGCATCAATGGTGACCGGCAGGTTGGGATGATCGGCCGGTGACTTGCGGGCGCCGTTAGGCGCGACCATGAGAGAAAGAGGACTGATCATGATCTCTACTTGAGCCCGAAATACGCTCGGCGCAAGGCATCGTTGTCGGACATCTCCGCGACCGTGCCTGAGAAGCGGATGCGGCCGCCCTCGAGCACGAACACCCGTGTTGCGATCTCCAGGAACGAAATGTTCTGTTCTGCGATCAGCAGAGAAATGCCGTGCTGGCTGAGATCGCCGAGGATGCGGATGACTTCCTTGACGAACAGCGGCGACAACCCGGCGGATGGCTCGTCCATCACCAGGAGCTTCGGTTCGGCGGCGAGCGCCTTGGCGATTCCCAGCATCTTGCGCTGACCGCCGGACAGGCTCGATGCCGCCGCGCGGCGCTTCTCGCGCAGCACCGGAAACAGGCCATAGAGCTCGTCAACGCGGGCACCCGGATCGGGATGGCCGAGCGCCTGAGCGCCGACGCGAATATTCTCCTCGATCGAGAGGTCGGGAAACACCCCGAGCTCCGACATGTAGGTCACACCGAGCCGCATGCGATCGCTGGAGCGCATGTGCGTCACCTCGGTACCGGCGAGATCGATGCGGCCCTGCCGCACCGGCACCAGCCCGACCAGCGATTTTAAGAACGTGGTCTTGCCGGCACCGTTGGCGCCGAGCAGCAGCACAGTCTCTCCCGGCCTGACGTCGAGATCGACGCCCCACAGCACCTGCATGGTGCCATAGCCCGCATCGATGTGACGTGCCTGCAGCAGTTGGGGCTCAGGCGGCATGCTCGCCTCCCAAGAACACCTCGATCACCTGCGGCACCTGCACCGCGACCGCGAGCTTGCCCTCAAAGATCTCGCGACCGGCGTTCATGACGATGACACGGTCGGTAACGTGCTCGATGAACCCCATCAGGTGCTCGACCACGATGATGGCGATGCCGTTCTTGGCCAGCGCCTTGATCTTCCCGGAGATCCAGTCGAGTTCGGTCGGATTGAGGCCCGCCGCCAGTTCGTCGAGCAGAAGCAGCTTCGGCCGCGTCGCCAGCGCCCGGACCAGATCCAGCATCTTCTGCTGCACGCTGTTCAGTTCGCTGGCCGGACGGCGCGCCAACGGCGCGAGATGATAGTCTTCCAGCAGGTCGTCGATGTTGTGGGCCGCACCGCCCGAGCGCTGCCCATAGGCGAGCGCGACCTCGACGTTCTGCCGCACGGTGAGCGACAGGAACGGCTTTGGCACCTGGAAGGTGCGGTTGATGCCGCGATGGACCAGGCGATGCGACGCGATCCCGCCGATCGCCGCACCATCGAACCGGACCGCGCCGCCATCGGGACGGTAGAGGCCGGAGATAACATTGATGGCGGTGGTCTTGCCGGAGCCGTTCGGACCGACCAGACCGAGGATTTCGCCGGCGGCGACGTGGAAGCTGAGGCCATCGAGCGCGAGAAAGCCGCCGAACCGTTTGACAAGGCTGGAGACATCGAGAATGCGGGCGTGGTCAGGGGACATGCCAGCCTCGACGGGTGGCGAGCGAGGCGAGCCCCGCCGGCAGGAACAGCACCAGCCCCATGATCAGAAGGCCGTAGATCAGTTGGAAGTACTGCGGCGTGGTGAAGCCGATGAGGTTGTAGACGCCGTAGAGGATGATGACGCCGACGATCGGGCCGAGAATGGTGGCGACACCGCCGAACAGCGCGAACACGATGGCGAAGATGCTGAACTCGGAGCTGAAGACGTTGTCGGGATAGAACACCGAGACATACCAGGCGAAGGCGCCGCCGGCGAAGCCGGCGACCAGCGCCGCGATCAGCCAGGCGATCACCCGCATCCGCACCACCGGCACGCCGGCCATCGCCGCGCTGACCGGATCCTCACGCACCGCCTGCAGCGCAAGGCCGAAGCTCGAGTTCTTCAGGAACACGACGACCCCGAGCGTCCCCGCCAGCAGGACGAGCGCCACGACATAGGCCATGTTCGGGTTGAAGGTGCCGGTGAGCGAGACGCCATAGGGCCCACGCGTGATGCTCTCCAGCGCCGGATTGGCGACGAAATGCAGCACCGCCAGCGCCGCCGCGAGATTGGCGATGGAGAAATAGGCGCCGGACAGCCGCAGCAGCGGCGTCAGCAGCAGCCCAAGCGCCAGCGCCACGATGCCGGCGGCCAGCACCGCGACGATGGCCGGCGCCTGCAGGTGCATCACCGTGATCGCAAAGCCATAGGCGCCGGCGCCGAAGAACCCTACATAGCCGAACGGCAGATAGCCGGTGAAGCCATAGATGATGTTCACGCCCTGCGCGAGCGCCAGGAAGATGACGAAGTTGAACAGCAGCAGGTGGTTGTCGTAGACCGACGGCAGCACCGCGAACGCGGCGATCAGCGGCGCGACGATGAACAGCAGGTGGCGGACGGCGTCAGGCAACACGCACCCGCCTTCCGAGCAGACCGCTCGGCCGCAGCAACAGGATGGCGATCAAGAGCACGTAGGGCAACAGGTCCGCCCACGAGCTGAGGTAGGTCTGCACAAACATGTAGGACACGCCATAGATGATGCCGCCGAGCGCGGTGCCCAGCGGATTGCCGAGCGAGCCCAGCACCACGACGACGAACGAGGTGACGGTGGCATCGACGCCGAACGCCGGCGTGAAGGACCCGAACATGAACGGTGCGAACACGCCCGCGATCGCGGCGAGCCCGAGCCCGATGCCGAACGCCGCCGCCGAGACGCGGTCGACATCGATGCCCGACGCCAGCGCCTCGTCGCGGCGCGACATCACCGCCCGCGTCAGGGTGCCGAGCCGGCTGCGGTAGAGATAGAGATAGACGAGCCCGATCGCGACCAGGCTGGTCACCGCGGCGGCCATCCAGGACGCCGGGAACGACTGGCCGAACAGCTCCAGCGGCCCGGTGTCGACCTCGCCGCCGAACAGACGGGCGCGCAGCGCGGCGACGCTGCGGGCAAGTTCGCGGCTCTGGATCGAGCGCTCGCTGGTGCCGAAGCCGATGGTCATCACCGCCTCGATCACCTGGGACAGGCCGAAGAACAGGATGATCGACAGCATCTCCGGATCCTTGGCCCGCTGCAGCCGCGGCACCAGCAGATGATAGAGCAGAAGGCCGCCGATCAGGAACGTGACGAAGGCGAGCGGCACCGCGAACAGCGGATCGAAGCCACCGAGCGTGACCACGCCGAAGGCGATGAACGCGCCCAGCATCAGGAAGTCGCCATGCGCCAGGTTGACGATGCGCATGACGCCGAACACGAGATTGAGGCCGATCCCGACCAGGCTGAAATACAGCCCGAACAGGATGCCGGCGATCAGCGGATAAAGCATCGCCGACATCCCTCGCTGGCCAGAGCAGCCCGCCGCACAGCGATCATGGCCGCGGATAGACCGGCTTGCCGGTCGCCACCTCGTGCGGATAGACGGTGACGAACTTGAGATGGCCGTGGTCGTTGAGCTCGAGCTGACCGAGCGGCGTCAGTTCGCCGATCTGCCCGCCGGTCTCATCGAGCGCAAACGTGCCGTCGAGCGTCTTGAGCCGCCCGGACAGGCTGAACACCGCGCGGCGGATCTCGAGCTGATCGAGGCTGGTGGCTTCCGTCATCGTCTTCTCGATCACGAGGCCGGTGGTGTAGCCGGCCACCGAGTTGAAGCCGAACTCGACCTTGCCATCGGCGTACTTCTTGTCCCAGGCGGCGCGGAATTCCGGCAGCTTCATGCCGAAATTGACGTCGTAGGCGAGCTCCGAAGACGGCACGTAGGTGAAGACGTGCTCCAGCCCCTTGTTGCCGACATTCTTCTCCAGCAGCTCGGTCTCGAGCCCGGGATAGATGCAGAACAGCATTTTGAACTTGACGCCGACGTCCTGGACGTTGCGCAGGAACGCGATGTCGTTCGGCGCATAGCCGAGATGGATCACCGCGTCGGGCTGCGCCGCCTTGATGTTGTTGATGATCACCGTGTAGTTGGTGGTCTCGGTCGGAACGCCCTGGTCGTAGACGATCTCGATCGGCGAGCCGGCGGCCTTGAGGAAACCGCGCACCGCGTTCGCCTGGGTGCCGGTGAACTCGTTGGTGGCGTACAGGATCGCCACCTTCTTGATGCCGAGCGCCGGGCCGTCATTGAGCAGGAAGTCCGCGATCGGCTTCGGCCAGATCGTCGACACCGGGTCCGACATCAGCGCGATATACGGGTTGTCCTTGGTGAAGAAGCTCGCGCCTGTCCCGGTCTGGTCGAACAGGAACATCTTGCGGTCGCGGGCGATCGCCACCGCCGGCGCGGTCAGCACCGAGCCGGAATCGGCAACCAGCAGGTCGACCTTGTCCTGGGTGATGAGCTGGTTGTAGAACGTCGAGGCCGTCGCCGTGTTGCTCTGGTCGTCATAGGCGACGAGCTTGATCGGCAGCTTCTTGTCGAACGCCTTCACATACATGCCGCCGTCGGCGTTCTTCTGGTCGACCCACAGCTTCAGGCCGTTGTGAACCGGCATCGAAATCGAGGCATAGCGGCCCGCCGACGCGTACAGAGTTCCGATCTTGATCTCGCTCGGCGCGTCCGCTGCAAAGGCGGAGCCCGCCATCGCCCAAGCTGCGACGGCAGCCGCGCTCGCCCTGATCACCATGACGTCTCCTGTCGAATTCTTTGTTGTTGAGCTGCGTTGATCGCAGTCTAGCCCGCCGTCTCGGCCGGAGACAAGCCGCCCGGCGCCGCCATCTGGCTGTCGGGATGTCGGGCTGGCGCGAGCGCACGAATCGTGCGTGCCGCCCGCGGCAACTGCTTCATGTCATGTCACGGAAATATGCCCATGGGCGCTTCAGCTTTCGCCGGTCCCCGAGCCGGTCATGAAATCGAAATCGCAGCCCTCGTCCGCCTGCAGAATCGTGGTGTCGAACAGCTTGGCATAGCCGCGCCCGGGGCCGCTTGCCGCCGGCGCCGCCGCGAGCATGGCACGGCGACGTGCGAGCTCGGCATCGTCGACCAGGAGCTCGATACGGCGCGCCGGCACATCGAGGCGGATGCGGTCGCCGGTCTCGACCAGGGCCAGCGGCCCGCCGATGGCGGCTTCCGGGGTGATGTGCAGCACGATGGTGCCGAAGGCCGTGCCGCTCATCCGGGCATCGGAAATCCGCACCATGTCCTTGACGCCGCGGCTGCCGAGCTTCCTGGGGATCGGCAGATAGCCGGCCTCCGGCATGCCGGGCGCGCCCTTCGGGCCGGCGTTGCGCAGCACCAGCACGTCGTCGGGCTCGACCGCGAGCGCAGGATCGTCGATGCGCCGCGTCATGTCCTCGACCGAATCGAACACCACGGCACGCCCGGTGTGCTGCAGCAGCTTCTCGCTCGCCGCCGCATGCTTGATCACCGCGCCGCGCGGCGCGAGGTTGCCGCGCAGCACCGCCATGGCGCCCTCGGGCTTGATCGGCCGGCTGCGCGGCCGGATCGCGTCCTGCCCGGGCACCTCCTCCGCCTGCGCGACCACCTCGCGCAGCGTGCCGCCCGCCACCGTCCGGGCATCGAGGTCGATCAGGTCGCCAAGCTGCGCCAGCAGCTTGGGCACGCCGCCGGCATGGTGGAAGTGCTCCATGTAATGCTCGCCGGACGGCTTGAGGTCGACCAGCACCGGCACCTCGCGCCCGAGCGCATCGAACGCATCGAGGTCGATGCGATGCACGGTGCGATTGGCGATGGCCGTGAGATGAATGAGGCCGTTGGTCGAGCCGCCGATCGCCTGCAGCACCACCTGGGCGTTGCGAAGTGCCGCCGGCGTCAGCAGCGCGCTCGGCCGCGGCGCGCCGCTCACCGCCATCTCGGCCGCGCGGCGACCGCTCGCCTCGGCACAGCGCACCCGTTCGGCGTGCGGCGCCGGAATGGTCGCGCTCATCGGCAGCGACAGCCCCAGCGTCTCGGTGATGCAGGCCATGGTGCTGGCCGTGCCCATCACCATGCAGGTGCCGACTGACGGCGCAAGGCGGCCGTTGACTTCGGCGATCTCGTCAGCGCCGATCTCGCCGGCACGATGGGCGCTCCACAGCCGCCGGCAGTCCGTGCAGGCGCCAAGCACCTCGCCCTTGTGGTGACCGACCACCATGGGGCCGACCGGCAGCACCACGGTCGGCAGGTCGGCACTGACCGCCGCCATGATCTGCGCCGGCAGCGTCTTGTCGCAACCACCGATCACCACCACGGCATCCATCGGCTGCGCGCGGATCATCTCCTCGGTATCCATCGCCATCAGGTTGCGCAGATACATCGAAGTGGGGTAGGCGAAACTCTCGTGGATCGAGATGGTCGGGAACACCATGGGCATGGCGCCGGCCAGCATGACGCCACGCTTCACCGCCTCGACCAGCACCGGCACGTTGCCGTGGCAGGGATTGTAGTCGCTGTAGGTGTTGGTGATGCCGACGATCGGGCGGTCCAGGGCATCGTCCGAATAGCCCATGGCCTTGATGAAGGCCTTTCGCAGGAACAGCGAGAAGCCGGCGTCGCCATAGCTTGTCAGTCCCTTGCGCAATCCCCTGGTCATTGGCGTGCCGTCCTCGTGCGTCGCGTGTGCTGCCTGCTGATAGCATAACGGCCCGCCATCGCGCCGCCAACGCGATCACGAACCAGCGATGCCCCACAATGCGGGCAGCCGCCAGAGGCCCTGCCACCGACCGGCGCGACACGATGGGTGGTGCAATGCCCGGCCCGATCGCTTAAAAGCGGATCATGGCCGCCACGACCGGCCCGCCCCCTGTTCTGACCAGGAATCCGACCATGAAGCTCGACGAGTCCGCCCACGGCGTCTATTCCATCGCGGTCACCCCGTTCCATCCCGACGGACGGCTCGACCTCGCCTCAGTCGACCGCATGACGGACTTCTATGTGGGCTGCGGCGCCACCGGCCTCACGATTCTCGGCATCCTCGGCGAGGCGCCGAAGCTGAGTGAGGAGGAATCGCTCGCCGTCACCAAGGCCGTGGTCAGCCGCGCCGGTGTGCCGGTCATCGTCGGCGTCTCGGCGCCGGGATTTGCGGCGATGCGCTCGCTCGCCCATGGCGCCATGGAACGCGGCGCCGCCGGCGTCATGATCGCGCCGCCCGCGCACCTGCGCACCGACGACCAGATCATCACGTATTACGCCCAGGCGATCGAGGCGATCGGCGCCGACATCCCGTTCGTCATCCAGGATTGTCCCCTCACCCTCACTGTCATCATGACACCGAAGGTGATCCGCCAGATCGTGCAGAACCATCCGTCCTGCGTCATGCTCAAGCACGAGGACTGGCCGGGCCTGGAGAAGATCTCGGCGATGCGCGGCTTCGAGAAGGACGGCTCGATGAAGCACATCTCGATCCTGACCGGCAATGGCGGCCTGTTCCTCGATTTCGAGATGGAGCGCGGTGCCGACGGCGCCATGACCGGCTATGCCTTCCCGGAAATGCTGGTCGACGTGGTGCGGCTGTCGAAGGCCGGCGAGCGCGACAAGGCCCACGACCTGTTCGACGCCCACCTGCCGCTGGTGCGCTACGAGCAGCAGCAGGGCGTTGGCCTTGCGGTGCGCAAATACGTTCTGCAGAAGCGCGGCGCGATCGCCTCCGACGCGCAGCGCAAGCCGGGCAGCAGCCTGACCGCAGCGGCGCGCGCGGAGGTCGACTACCTGCTGGCGCGCCTCGCCCGCCACGATCCCCGCGCCCGGTTCTAGCGCGCCCGAAGCCGCGACGCGACCGCGCTCAGCGCAGCCTGCCGCGCGCCGCCACCGGCAGCGTGCCGATGATGTCATCGCCGCGCACCATCAGCACCTCGTCGACCATGTTGACGACGACGCAGACATGGTTCGGCACGATCCGCACGACGTCGCCGACCTGGGGGCGGGTGTTGCTGCGCGACAGATCGAGGAAGCCGTGCTCCTCGGCGAAGCGCGCGATCTTCGCTTCCGGATGCTCGAGGATCAGGCCGTGGCCGTCGAGGCCGCCGGTGTCCGAGGTCAGCGTCTTCGAGCCGGCATCGAGGATGCCGCGCTCCGGCGCGGCGCGGCTGACCACGGTGGAATAAACCGTGAGCGCGCAATCGTCCCAGGTCGCGACGCCGGCAGCGACCTGCATGCGGTCGTTGTAGATATAGGTCCCCGGCCGGTGCTCGGTGGCGCCGCGCAGCTGGCCGAGATTTTTCAGGTTGGGCGAGCCGCCGGTGGAAATGATCGACGGCTCGAGGCCAAGGGCACGCACGCCGGCCAGCGCATCATCGAAAAAGCGCTGCGCCTCGGGCCAGCCGGTCTCGGTCGGATACAACATGAAGCCGGCAAAGCGGACCTCCGGCATCGTTGTCATCTGCCTGGCGAGCGCAATCGCCTCGGCTGGCGTCTCGACGCCGGCCCGCTTGCGGCCGGTGTCGCACTCGATCACCACCGGCACCGGACGGCCGGCGGCGGCCGACGCCATCGGCAAGTCTGCGAGCACCGCCGGATTGTCGGCCGTGACCGTGATGCTGGCGCGCCGCATCAGCGCGCCGAGCCGCTGCATCTTCTGCTCGCCGAGCAGATTGTAGCTGATCAGGATGTCGTCGAGACCGCCGTCTACCATCACCTCGGCCTCGCCGAGCTTCTGGCAGGTGATGCCCTTCGCCCCCGCCGCACGCTGCAGGCCCGCAAGATAGGGGCTCTTGTGGGTCTTGATATGCGGCCGGTTGGCGACGCCGGCCGCGTCGCAGGCGGCCTGGATGCGGGCGATGTTGCGTTCCACCCGGTCCATGTCGATGACGACGGCCGGGGTGCCATATTCGCGGGCAATCCTGGCGGCGAGCGCGGTGGTCATGGCAATCCTCCCAAGCGTGCAGACAGGCGCGGTCTTATCCGAAGATCTCGTGGTTGACCACGTTCTCGCGGACGGGAGTGCCATCGAACACGCTGACGATGTTGCGGGCGGTCTGCAGGCCCATGCGGTCGAGCGCTTCACTGGTGACCCCTGCGAGATGCGGCGCCGTGATGACGTTGTCGAGGCGGAACAGCGGATTGTCGCCGGGAGCCGGCTCCTTCTCGAACACGTCGAGCCCCGCCCCCGCCAGCGCGCCGCTGGTCAGCGCCGCATGCAGCGCCGCCTCGTCGACGATGCCGCCACGCGCGGTGTTGATCAGATACGCCGACGGCTTCATCCGCTGCAGCCGCGCGGCGTCGAACATCCGCACCGTCTGCGGCGTCTTCGGACAGTGCAGCGTGACGAAGTCCGCGCCCGGCAGCGCCGCGTCGAGATCGGACACGGCCGTACAGCCGGCAACCTCGATCTCGGCGGCCGACTTCAACGGATCATACACCAGCACCTGCATTTCCATCGCCTGGCAGCGCCTGGCGGTGCGGGTGCCGATACGGCCGAAGCCGACGATCAACACGGTCTTGCCATAGAGGTCGTAGGGAATGGCGCCGAGCCGTTTGCCCCACTGCCCGGCCTTGACCATGGTGTCGAGTTCGGCGGCGCGCTTGGCGAGTGTCAGCATCATGAACAGCGCCGCTTCCGCCACCGACGGCGAATTGGCGACGCCGGTGGTCATCACCGGAATCCGGTGGGCGGTCATGGCCGCGACATCGACCGCGTCGAAGCCGACTCCCATGCGTGCCACCACCTCGATGCCGCCGGACGATTCCAGTTCCGTCTTGCCAAAGGCGGTGGCGCCAAGCGCCACGCCATGCACCGGCGCCTGCGCGCGCAGCAACGCATTGAAGTCCGCGGCCGAGATGGCGTTGGAGAACCGCACGGCATCGATGTCGCCGCGTGCCTCGAACACGGCCCAGCCGTCCTGCGGCATGGTCTCGACGATCAGCAGCTTCTTCTTGTTCGTGGCCATATCCATCCCTTCAGATGTCCGATCGACGATCAATCGACGTGCTTCAGCAAGCCTTTTCAGCAAGCCTTGCGAGGCGGCGGCAGCATCCCCAAACAAACCGCGATGGGCAATATGCAATCGCGTCATGGCGCTGCGCGTTGAACCTTGCCGTCGCCGCCGCTGCGAGGCACTGTTGCTGAATCCCCGAGGAAGCGACCCACATTCTAAGCCGGAGAGCCTGCCGTGACCGATGCCACCGCCCCCGTCCCGCCGTCCGTGCTGGAGGCGCTCGCGCGCTTCGACACCCCGACCATCTGCAACGCGATGGAGCTGGTCGCCCCCGAACGCCGGCTCAGCGGCTACACGGTCAAGCCGCTGGTGTGCCCCTTCCCCGACCTGCCGCCGGTGGTCGGCTATGCACGCACCGCCACCATCCGCGCCACCACGGCCTCTGGCCTGCCGGCGGCTGCCCAGCGCGACCAGCGTCTGGCGTATTATGAGTATGTCGGCACCGGGCATGGCCCGCGCGTCAGCGTGATCCAGGATCTCGACGGCGCCAATATCGGCTTCGGTGCGTTCTGGGGCGAGGTCAACAGCGCCCTGCACAAGGCGCTCGGCTGTCTCGGCGTCGTCACCGACGGCTCGATCCGCGACATCCCGCAGTGGGCGCCGGGCTTCCAGGCCCTGGCCGGCTCGATCGGGCCCTCCCACGCCCATGTCCACCTCGCCGGCTTCGGCGACACCGTCAATGTCGCGGGGATGACGGTACGCTCCGACGACATCATCCATGCCGACCGCCACGGCGCCGTGGTGATCCCGGCCGACGTCGCCGCCCGCCTTCCCGAGGCCGCCGACCTCTGCGCCCGCCGGGAGGAGGTCATCCTATCGATCGCCCGCAGCGACGCCTTCAGCCTCGACAAGCTCAGGGCGGCGCTCGCCCGCGCTGCGGAAATCCATTGACGAAACAGATGGTTGCACTGCTATAGGAAGAACCTGCGGCGTCGGTTAGCATGCGGACGCCGCGACCATGATCATCCGGGTACAAGCAGATCGATGACCGTCACCGACATTGCCACTCGAACCTACAACCACGGTTGGCGGCTCGACCCGATCATTCGCAGCATCCTCGACACGGACTTCTACAAGCTGCTGATGCTGCAGATGATCCGTGAGCTGCACCCGGACGTGCAGGTGACGTTCTCGCTGATCAACCGCAGCCGCAACATCCGCCTTGCCGAGGTGATCGACGAGAAGGAACTGCGCGCGCAGCTGGATCATGCACGCACCGTGCAGCTGTCGAAGAAAGAGCACATCTGGCTCGCCGGTAATACCTTCTACGGCAAGACCCAGATGTTCTCGTCGGACTTCCTGGCCTGGCTCGCCGACTTCCGCCTGCCCGAGTACGACCTGCGCAAGGTCGACGGCCAGTACGAGCTGCACTTCGAAGGCCCGTGGACCCACACCACCATGTGGGAGATTCCGGCGCTCGCCATCGTCAACGAGCTGCGCTCGCGCCAGGCCATGAAGGGTCACGGCCGCTTCGCCCTCGACGTGCTTTACGCCCGCGCCAAGGCCAAGCTGTGGACCAAGGTGGAGCGGCTGAAGAAACTCGACGGCCTGCTGTTGTCGGACTTCGGCACCCGCCGCCGCCACGGCTTCCTGTGGCAGCGCTGGTGCGTCGAGGCGGTCAAGGAAGGTCTCGGCCGTTCCTTCACCGGCACGTCGAACGTGCTGCTGGCGATGGACAACGACCTCGAGGCGATCGGCACCAACGCGCATGAGCTGCCGATGGTCGCCGCCGCGCTCGCGCGCGACGACGACGAACTGCGCCAGGCGCCGTTCCGTGTCCTCAACGAGTGGAGCAAGAGTTACGCTGGCAACCTGCTGATCGCACTGCCCGATGCATTCGGCACCACCGCATTCCTGCGCGACGCGCCCGACTGGGTCGCCGACTGGACCGGCTTCCGCCCTGACAGCGCCCCCCCGATTACCGCCGGCGAACAGATCATCCGCTGGTGGAAGGACAGGGGGCGCGACCCCAGGAAGAAGATCCTGATCTTCTCCGACGCCATGGACGTCGACACCATCGAGGAGACCCATCGCCACTTCGCCGGACGCGTGCGCACCAGCTTCGGTTGGGGCACCAATCTCACCAACGACTTCATGGGTTGCACGCCCGACGGAACCGCCGACCTTGATCCGATCTCGCTGGTCTGCAAGGTCACCGAGGTCAACGGCCGCCCCGCGGTGAAGCTCTCGGACAACACCGAGAAGGCGACCGGCGCGCCGGAGGAAATCGCCCGCTACCTGCGTGTGTTCGGCGGCGACGGCCGCGTCACCAGCACGGTGCGGGTGTAGGTACCTCTACCTGCCGCAACCTATCCCCTCATCCTGAGGAGCGCCGCAGCCGCGCCTCGAAGGATGAGGCCCGGCTAGCGCAGCACCTCGGCCTCATGGTTCGAGACGCGCGTTCCGCGCTGCTCACCATGAGGGACGAGAATCGGGAGCCGACGATCTCCAGGAAATCGTCCGGCCGAATGCCTTACAACTCCAGCTTGTCGCCGCCCTTGAGGTCGAGGATCTCACGCGCCTCGTCCGCGGTCGCAACCTCCAGGCCAAGGCCCTCGATGATCTGGCGCACAAGGCGCACCTGCTCGGCGTTGGACTGCGCCAGCTTGCCGGGGCCGCCCCACAGAGAATCTTCGAGGCCGACGCGGACGTTGCCGCCCATCGCCGCCGCCATCGCCGCGATCGGCAACTGGTTGCGCCCGGCGCCCAGCACCGACCACTTGTACTGGTCGCCGAACAGGCGATCCGCCGTGCGCTTCATGTGCATGACGTCGTCCGGGTGCGCGCCGATGCCGCCTTGCAGGCCGAACACCGTCTGCACGAACAGCGGCGGCTTCACCAGCCCCTGCTCCAGGAAGTAGTTCAGGTTGTAGAGATGCGCGGTGTCGTAGCACTCGAACTCGAAGCGCGTGCCGGAGCCCGACAGCGTGGTCAGGACATACTCGATGTCCTGGAAGGTGTTGCGGAACACGATGTCCTTGTTCTCGACATGCTTGCGCTCCCACTCGTGCTGGAAAGTCTTGAAGCGGTTGAGCATGCCGAAGAAACCGAAGTTCATCGACCCCATGTTGAGCGAGGCGACCTCCGGCTTGTAGACGGCGGCCGGCCGTACCCGCTCGTCGACCGTCATGGTTGGCGCCCCGCCGGTGGTCAGGTTGATCACGCAGTCCGAGCGCTGCTTGATCACTTTCAGGAACGGCGCGAACGCTTCCGGGCTCTGGTCCGGCTGTCCGGTCGTGGGGTTGCGCGCATGCAGGTGGACGATCGCTGCCCCCGCCTCCGCGGCTTCGATCGCGGCGTCGGCGATCTCCTGCGCCGTCACCGGCAGCGCCTTGGACATCGAGGGCGTGTGGATGGCGCCGGTGACGGCACAGGTGATGATGACTTTACGGGCCATGGTTCGGGTTCTCCTTGAAATTGAAAATCAGTCGCGTTGGGTGGCCTTGTGGGCGGCGAGTGCCGCCAGGCGTTCGTTGCGCCGCTGCGTCAGCGCGGCGATGCGTTCGGGCGATGGCGCATGCGGCCAGGCCGCGATCACCCCATCGACATTGGGGCTCTCATAGACCTCGGGGCCGGCGGCGGTCGCGGCGAGCTGCTTGTAGAAGCCGGTATAGCGCGCGCAGTAGTCGGGAATGCCGCCCGGCGCGTTGAGCTCGATGGTCTCGAACGGCCCGAGAAACGACCAGCGCAGGCCGAGGCCATCCTTGACCGTGTGGTCGAGGTCCTCCGCCGACACATACCCCTCGCCGACCAGACGGAAGGCCTCCGCCAGCAGCGCGCCCTGCAGGCGGTTGAGAACGAAGCCGTCGATCTCGCGCTTGACCGTGACCGGCACCTGGCCGACCGCGTGATAGATCTGCCGGGCACGTTCGATCGCCTCGGACGCCGTCCAGGGCGCACCGCACAGCTCGACCAGCGGCACGAGATGCGGCGGGTTGACAGGATGGCCGATCAGGCAGCGCGCCCGGCCGGTGAGTTGCTCGGTGAAGCGCGAGGCGACGATCGCCGAGGTCGACGACACCAGCAGCGCCTGCGGCGGCGCCAGGCGGTCGAGCTCGGCGAAGATCTGCTGCTTGGCGTCCACGGTCTCCGGACCGTTCTCCTGCACGAAGTCGACGCCGTCGAGCGCCGCAGCAAGGCTCGGCGCTACGGCAACGCGTGCAGCCGCCGCGTCCGGGTCCTTGACCAGGCCGTGCCGCGCCAGCGCCTGCAGCTCGCCCGCGATGAGCGCCGGTGCCGCGTCGAGCGTCGGCGCATGCGGGTCGGTCAGCCGTACCGACCAGCCGGCGCGCGCGAACACCGCCGCCCATGCCCGGCCGATCAATCCGACACCGACGATAGCCACCTGTCCCGCTCGTCCGCTCATCACCCCTGCCTTTCCGCTTGTCACAGCCATAGCACCTTGCGGCGCAGTTCGAGATCTTCGCGCAGTGCGCGCGACGGGCCGCGATGGATCACCTGGCCGCGCTCCAGCGCCACCGTGGTGTCGGACAGCGCCAGCGCAAGGTCGAGGTTGTGGTCGACGATGATGATCGCGACCTCGTTGCGCAGCCGGTCGAAGGTGTAGAACAGCTGCTCGACCACCGCCGGCGCCAGCCCCTCGAACGGCTCGTCCAGCAGCAGCACCCGCACGTCGCCGGACAGCGCACGGGCGACCGCCACCATCTGCTGCTCACCGCCGGAGAGATAGTCCGCCGGGCTGTGCAGCCGCTCCCTGATGCGCGGGAAGTATTCGTAGATGCGCTCGCGCGTCCAGTGCACGCCGTGGCCGGTCTGCCGCTTCAGCCCGCCGAGTTCGAGGTTCTGCTCCACCGTCATGCCGGCGAACAGGCCGCGGCCCTGCGGCACATAGCCGATGCCGAGCCGCGCAATCTCTGCGGGGCTGCGCCCGACCAGTTCGTTGTCCGCGAGCACGATCGAGCCGGTGGATGCCGGCGCGATGCCGATCAGCGTCTTCAGCAGAGTGGACTTGCCGGCGCCGTTACGCCCCAGCAGTGCGATGATCTCGTTGTGGTGCAGCGGAAAGTCGACGCCCTTGAGGATGTGGCTCTTGCCATAGAAGGTATCGACGTCCTTGACCGCCATCAGCAGGCCCGGCGTCGCTGCGGTCTCGCGCACCTCGGCCGCGATCGCCGCCGTTCCCGAGCCGATATAGACCTCCTGCACCTTCGGGCTGGAGCGCGCGTCCTCGACCGAACCGTCGAGCAGCACCCGCCCCTCGTTCATCACGGTAACATGGTCGGCGAGCTGGAACACGCGGTCGATGTCATGCTCGACCAGCAGCACCGGGATATCGGCGGAGATGCGCTTGATGATGGCGCCGATGCGCTCGCGCTCGGCGGCGGCAAGACCCGCCAGCGGCTCGTCGAGCAGCAGCACCCGCGGCGCGGTGGCGAGCGCAAGGCCCATGTCGAGCAGCCGCTGACCGCCATAGGACAGCGAGCCGGCTTCCGCCCGCTCGATGCCGGCCAGCCCGAGATAGCGGATGATCTCGTCGGCCTGCGCATTGATGTCGGCGATCGACTGCGCCGTCGTGAACGGATCGGCGCGGCGGGGATGGCGCGCCTGCACCGCAAGACGAATGTTTTCCCCGACCGACAGGCCCGGAAACAGGTTGGTGATCTGGAACGAGCGGCCGATACCTGCCGCCGCGATATCTTCCGGCGCCCGGCCGGCGATCGCCTTCCCCATCAGGGTGACTGCCCCCTCGTCCGGGACGTGAAGGCCGGACAGCAGGTTGAAGGCGGTGGTCTTGCCGGCGCCGTTCGGCCCGATCAGCGCATGCAGCGTGCGGTCGGCGATGGCGATGTCGACGCCTTGCACCGCCCGGATGCCGCCGAAACTCTTGGCCATCTGGCGCGCCGCGAGCACCGCGCCGTCGAACGTGGTTGTCGGGCGCAGCATCTCCGGCAGCGGCAGCGTCTCGATGCGCCGCGCCGCCATGGCGGCGTCCTCCACCGGCGCCTTGCGGAACAGCGCCAGCAGCTGCGCGGCGACGCCGGTCAATCCGGACGGCGAGAACACGATGAAGCCGACGAACACCAGCCCGAGCCAGAACAGCCAGTTCTCCGAATAGATGCTCAGGAACTCGCGGAACATGACATAGAACAGCGCGCCGAGCGCCGGGCCGAGGAAGCTGCGCATGCCGCCGATCACCACCATCGCCAGCAACTCGCCGGAGAAGCTGACCGAGATCGGGTCGGCCGAGGTCATGCGGTTCTTGTAGAGCAGCAGGATGCCGGCAAGGCCGGTGATGGTGGCCGACAGGGTGAATGCGACGAGCTTGTAGCGGTTGGTGGCATAGCCGAGGAAGCGCGCGCGCTGCTCGTTCTCGCGGATCGCCACCAGCACGCTGCCAACGGTGGAGTTGTGGAAGCGCCACAGCAGCACCACGACGACGAACGCGATCGCCGCCACGAACCAATAGTAGCTGGTGGAGGATTCCAGATCGATGCCGAGCAGCGTCGGCCGCGTGATGCCGCCAAGGCCGTTCTCACCGCCGGTCACATCGGTCCAGCGGAATGCGATGACATAGAGCATGGCGGCCAGCGCCAGCGTCAGCAGCGAGAAGTAGACCCCGCGCCGGCGCAGGATCAGGTAGCCGAACGCCGCGGCGACCACGCCGACCACCACAAGGCCCGCGAGCGCCGGACCGAAGAACGAGCCGGGCATCACGGTGCGCTGGACGATCGCCGCGGCATAGGCCGCGAGCCCGAACCAGGCGCCGTGGCCGAACGAGACGAGGCCGGTGTGGCCGACCAGGATGTTGAGCGCCATGCAGGCCATGGCGAACACCACCGCCTCGGTGGCCGAGGTCATGGTGAGACCGATCGCGAGCATCACCGGCGGCAGCAGCAGCAGGCCGGCGGCGGCAACGATCAGGGGAAGCGGCAGCTTGTGCGTCATCGGGGGCACCTGCCGGTCATTCGAAGCGCATGATGCGTTCACCGAACAGCCCGCGCGGGCGGAACAGCAGCACCAGCAGCATCAGCAGGTAGATCGCCGCGGTCGAGCCCGCGGAGTAACCGACCGCGATCATCGTGCCCTTGACGAGACCGACCAGCAGCGCCGCCACCACCACACCCCAGAACGAGCCGAGGCCGCCGATCACCACCACGACAAACGCCGGTGTGATGATCTCGTTGCCCATCGCCGGGTGCACCGAATAGATCGGCGCCAGCAGCACGCCGGCGAGCCCCGCAAGTCCGATGCCTAGGGCAGCGACCGTGGACATGTAGGGCTGCAGCGAGATGCCCAGCGCTCCGACCATGTCGGGGTTCTGCACACCGGCGCGCACCACGCGGCCGAACGAGGTCTTCTGCAGCAGCAGCCACAGCCCGATGACGCAGGCGGCGGCGACCGCGAGCAGCACGGTGCGGTAGTATGAATAGATAAAGGAGCCGATCACCACCTGCCCGCGCAGCGCCGGCGGAATGGAGTAGGACAGCGGCGGCGCGCCGAAGATCATGCGCAGCGCCTGCTCCGCCACCATCGCGAGGCCAAAGGTCAGCAGCAGCGACAGGATCGGATCGGCACGGTAGAACCGGCGGAACAGCAGCCGCTCGATGACCAGCCCGAGCAGCGCCACTGCCACGGGCGCGGCGACGAACGAGCCGCCGAAGCCGAGGTAAGGCGACAGCACCAGCGTCAGGTACGCGCCGATGGCAAAGAACGCGCCATGCGCCAGGTTGACGATGCCGCCCAGCGAGAAGATCAGCGACAGCCCCAGCGCGATCAGCAGATAGTAGACGCCGTCGAGCAGGCCGTTGAGAAGCTGCTGGACGAAAAGCATCACCGACACGGTCATGATCCTGTTGATGGATGATCGCGATCGGGCGCGCCCTCACTTGGCATCACTTGACCTCACCTGGCCACGCGCCGCCCCGCCCGCTCATCCGCAAGAAAGAAGGAAACAGTCCTCCGGGCTATACCCATGGAGGACTGCGGAAGGTCGCACGCTCAGGGGGTGAACGTGCAGCTATTTTCTTCCTTGGTTGAGGCGATGACGTCGAGATCCTCGTTCGGTCCGGGCACCGGCTCGCTCGAGGCGAAGATGTCCCACTGGTTCTTGACCTTGTCCGCCGGCAGCGCGGTGATGGCGTACATCTCGTGCATCAATTGGTGATCCGATGCGCGGAAATGGCCGGCGCGAGTCTTCAGCAGGTCAAACTTCGCGCCCTTCTCGAAGTGCTCCACCATCGCGGTGGAATCGGCCGACTTCAGTTCGTTGATGGACTGCGCGACGATCTTGGCGGCGATGTAGTCGCCCCAGGCCTGGTTCTCCGGCGGCTTGCCGTACTTCTTGCTGAACGCGGCGACGAACGCCTTGCTGTTCGGGGTGTCGACGAGATGATGCCAGACGCACGGCCAGGTGCCGACAAAGCTGCCCTTGCCCGCCGCCCAGGCCAGCGCGGTATCGAAGCCGAAGCCGCCGACCGGGAAGGTCAGCCCGAACTCGGCATACTGCTTGAGGAAGTTGGTGATCTGGGTGCCGGCAAGATTGAGCACGACAAGGTCGGGCTTGCTGGCGCGAATCTTGAGCAGATAAGCCGAGAAATCGGTGGCGTCGGTCGGCACCAGTTCGTCGCCGGCGAACTCGCCGCCATTGCCTTGCATGAAGCGCTTGGCGACGCGCAGCAGGTCGTGGCCGAAGGCATAGTCAGCCGTCAACGAGTACCACTTCTTGCCTTTGACAAGGCCGTCGCGCAGGAACGAGCGCCCGACCGTTTTGACATACATCGAGTTCTGCGACTCGACATGGAACATGTAGCGCTTGCAGTCGGCGCCGCGCAGCGCATCGGAGTTGGCGCCGGTGTTGATGAACAGCGTCTTGTTGCGCTGGGCGACCTGGGCGATGGTCAGCGCCGAGGCCGACGAGATCTCGCCGATGATACAGGCGACCTTGTCGCGCTCGATCATCCGCTCGGCCTTGGTCGAGGCGGTCTGCGGGTTGACCGAGTCCTCCTTGAGCAACTCGACCTTGCGGCCCATCACGCCGCCGCCGGCATTGATTTCCTCGACGGCAAGGTCAATCGCCATCACCGCATACTCGCCGAGCGGACCAAGGAAGCCGGTGCGCGGGGTGAGATGGCCGATCCGGATCACCTCCGGCGTCTGCGCCAGCAGCAGCGAGGGCGCGGACAGGCCGGACACCAGTGCAGCGCCGGCGGTTCCCTTCAACAACGTGCGACGCGTGAGACAACCTTCTTGCGACATGAACGAGCCTCCCTGTGCGGCATCAGCCGCGAATGGCGATTGTCTTGTCCGGCCGGGCCTTCGCGCTGTGGCCGCGCGTTTGATCAGCCTTGCCGTGATCTGTGATCACAGTTAGACTGACAAAACGATGTCGGGTTGTCCAGCCCCTTTTCGCCAGCGCGCGGTGCGACCGCTGGTCCGCAGGAGCAAAACCCGGCAAACATCGGATGGCACCGACGCCGGGCACGCACCGGCGCGGACCATGGGGAAACAGTCCGCAGGAGAATAGGTCGTGGGGTCGTCCACTACCGCACTGAGCATCGTTGAGCCGCTCGACCGCCAGACGCTGGGCGAACGCGCCTACGCCAAGCTTGCGGACCTTCTGATCTCCGGCCGCCTCGCGCCCGGCGAGAAGCTGTCGCTGCGCGGCGCCGCCGAAGTGCTCGGCGTCTCGATCATGCCGGTACGCGAAGCCGTGTCGCGCCTGATCGCCGACCGGGCCCTCGAGGTCGCGCCCAACCGCGCAGTGCGCGTGCCCATCATGTCAGCCGAGCAGTTTCGCGACCTGACGCGGATCCGCATCGAGATCGAAGGTTTTGCAGCGGCGCAGGCCGCGGCGCTGCGAAGCCCGGAGGATCTCGCAGCCATCGCGGCCGCCGAAGCGGCGATGCGCGGGGAGTGCGAGGCTGCCGGGCCCGACCTCGCCCGCGCCGTCGAGCTGAACAAGACCTTCCACTTCGCCATCTATGCGGCAGCGCATTCGCCGACGCTGCTCGAAATCATCCGCGCGCTGTGGCTGAAGGCCGGCCCGGTGATCAATCTCGACCTGCGCGCCAATCCGCAGCGGCTCGCCGCCAGCGGCGTCATCGTCAAGCATGCCGCCGTGCTGCGGGCCCTGACGGCGCGTGACAGCGAGGGCGCCCGCGCCGGCATCGCCGCCGACATCCAGGGCGCCTCGAGCTTCATTCTCTCGCGCGGCGGCCTGCCCGACTGACGCCACGGCTTCACTGGAGTTCACATGGATCTCGACATCAAGGGTTTGCGCGTTCTCGTCACCGCCGGCGCGAACGGCATCGGCCTTGCGATCGCGCAGGCATTCGCACGCGAGGGCGCACGCGTGGTCATCTGCGATGTCGATGAAGCTGCGCTCGCCGCGCGGGCGAACAGTGATCCCGCGCTCACCCGCTTCACCTGCGACGTGGCGAGCCGCGCGTCGGTGGCCGAGTTGTTCAAAGGCCTCACCGCGACCCTCGGCGGCCTCGACGTGCTCGTCAACAATGCCGGCGTCGCCGGCCCCACCGCCAGGGTCGAGGACATGCACCCGGAGGACTGGGACCGCTGCCTCGAGGTCTGCCTCACCGGCCAGTTCAACTGCGCGCGGCTCGCCGTGCCGCTGCTGCGCCAGAGCACCAACGCCTCGATCGTCAACCTGTCATCCGCCGCGGGCCGCCTCGGCTTCGCACTGCGCTCGCCCTATGCCGCGGCCAAGTGGGGCGTCATCGGCTTCACCAAGTCGCTGTCGATCGAGCTTGGCCCCGACAACATCCGCGTCAACGCCATCCTGCCAGGCCTCGTCGCCGGCGATCGCCAGCGCCGTGTGCTCGAGGCCAAGGCGCAGCAGCGTGGCGTCTCGTACAAGGAGATGGAGGAGATCGCGTTCTCCTTCACCTCGATCAAGGAGTACGTCACGCCGGAGCAGATCGCCGACCAGATCGTGTTCATGTGCAGCCCGCGCGGCCGCACCATTTCCGGCCAGGCGATCTCGATCTGCGGCGACACCCGCATGCTGGGCTGAGACGCGCACCGCCCTGCCCGCGAAACGACCAGCCTGCGGCGACAATTGCGGCAGGCGCCATGCGGCGCGGGGCGTTCCGCAGCGGATCGAATGATGCTATGCCGCAATCGGCCTCCGATCGTCAGGAAAGTCCGCGCACATGGCAAAGCATCTCTCCAACCTCCAGATCGATTCCGCCCGGCTGTGGGGCGCCATCCATGACACCGCGCAGTTCGGCGCAACACCAAAAGGCGGCGTCCGCCGCCTGACGCTCGGCGCCGAGGACAAGCGGGTGCGCGACTGGTTTCGCGCCGCCTGCGAGGCCGCCGGCTGCGAGGTGCACATCGACGCGCTCGGCACCATGTATGCCATCCGCCGCGGCCGCGACATGACCAAGGCGCCGATCGGCCTCGGCTCCCATCTCGACACCCAGCCGACCGGCGGCAAGTATGATGGCATCCTCGGCACCCTCGCAGCGCTGGAGGTGGTGCGCACGCTGAACGACGCCGGCATCGAGACCGACGCGCCGCTGTGCGTCATCAACTGGACCAATGAGGAAGGCTCGCGCTTCGCGCCGGCCATGATGGCTTCCGCGGCCTATGCCGGCGACTACACCACCGCGGACATCCTCGGCCGCACCGATGCCGAGGGCATCAGCGTCGGCCAGGCGCTCGACGCCATCGGCTACCGCGGCACTGAACCGGTCGGTCAGATCAAGCTCGGCAGCTTCGTCGAGCTGCATATCGAGCAGGGCCCGATCCTGGAAGCCGAGGGCAAGACTATCGGCGTCGTCGATCACGGCCAGGGCATCATCTGGTACGACGGCAAGATCACCGGCTTCGCCAGCCATGCCGGCGCAACGCCGATGCCGCTGCGGCGCGACGCGCTGGCAACCCTGTCGGAAGTCGTTCTCGCCGTCGAGACGATCGCCAGGGAGCACGGGCCGAACGCGGTCGGCACCGTCGGCGAAGCGGTGATCGACAATCCGTCGCGCAACGTCATCCCCGGCGATATCGCCTTCACCATGGAATTCCGCAGCCCTGACGGCGGGACGCTGGACGCGCTCGACCGCGCGCTGCGTCCGGCGATCGCCGAGATCGCCGCGCGGCGCAAGGTCGCGATCGACCTCGACATGATCTGGCGCAAGGAGCCGACGCATTTCGACCCGCGCATGATCGCGGCGGTGCAGTCGGCGAGCGACGCGCTCGGCTATTCCAGCCGCCGCATCACCTCCGGTGCCGGCCACGATGCCTGCAACATGGCGACCGTGATGCCGACGGCGATGATCTTCGTGCCGTGCAAGGATGGCATCAGCCACAACGAGATCGAGGACGCGACACAGGCCGACTGCACTGCCGGCGCCAATGTGCTGCTGCACACGGTGCTATCGCTTGCGGGTGTCGCCGGCTAGCACCCAAGCAAAAGGCGCGGCCGATGGCCGCGCCTCGAACGCCAAGCTGCCGGAATTCGCGGTCTCAGGCGCGCTCGAGCACCAGCCGCCCCCTGACATTCCCGGCCCGCAGCCGGTCCAGTGCGGCATTGGCCTGCGCCATCGGCACGGCCTCCACCGGCATGGCGCGCACCTTGCCCTGCTTGACCAGCTCGATCAGCTCCTTGAGCTCGCCGAGATTGCCGACATAGGAGCCGCGCAGGTTGATCGCGCGCAGCACCAGAAGCGGCAGCGACAGCGTGATGTCGCCGCCGAACAGACCGACCACCACATAGGTGCCGGCCTTGCGGATGGCCGCGATGCCGAACTCGGCCGAGGCATGGGCGCCGACGAAGTCGATCGCCGCACCGATGCCGCCGCTCTTCGCCTGCAGCGTCGCCAGTGCGTCGTTGTCGCGGGGATCGACCGCGACGCTGGCGCCACTCGCCAACGCCAGCTCGCGCTTGGCCGGATCGATGTCGGCGACCGCGATGTTCCTGAAGCCCAGCCCCTTGGCGATCTCGAGACCGCTGAGGCCGACGCCGCCGATACCGAGAATCAGCAGCCAGTCGCGATCCCTGGCGATGTCGACCTTGCGCAGCGCGCTGTAGGCGGTGAGACCCGAGCAGGCATAGGTCGCCGCCAGCGTCGGGTCGATGCCGGTGACGTCGACGAGATAGCGCGGATGCGGCACAAGGCACTTCTCGGCATAGCCGCCGGCACGATGGACGCCGATCGAGTTCGGCTTGGCGCAGAGGTTTTCCTCACCGCGCCGGCAGATCTCGCATTCGCCGCAGCCAAGCCAGGGGTGGACCAGGAACGTCTTGCCGATCATGTCGTCGCCGATCGGCGCATCCGGGCCCCTGGCCACCAGGCGACCGAGCACCTCGTGGCCGAGCACCACCGGCGGGGTGACGCCGCGGTCGGCGAGACTGAGCTTCTTGCCGCCGCCGAGATCGTAGTAGCCCTCCTGCAGATGCAGATCGCTGTGGCAGACGCCGCAGCGCGTCACCTCGATCACCACTTCGGTGCCCTTGGGGTGCGGATCAGGCACCGTGATCTCGGCGATCGGCTCACAGAACAGCTTGACGGCATAGGCGCGCATGGGGTTTTCCTCCTCGTTCTTCGTGGCCGCGAACAATGTCCGCGGCGCGAAATGACAGGCGCCACCGGCCAAACGGGCCGGCAGCACTTTCATTCCGAGTATGAAGAGATTTCGATCAGGCTGCCATCCGGATCGCGGCAATACACCGATGCGAGAACGCCGCGCGCGCCCTGCTTGGCGACCGGCCCTTCCGCGATCGCGACGCCGCAGGCCTGCAGATGCCGCACCACCTCGTCCGGCGAGACGGTGGTGAGAAAGCACAGATCGTCGCTGCCCGCGGCCTCGTGATCGGCGGTGAACCACTCGACCTTGCTGGTGCCGATCGGACGCAGATTGATCTTCTGCGGACCGAACACCAGCGAGACCCGTTTGGCCTTGCCCGGCCCGGGATCGAAATCCCGACGCTCCATGCCCAGCACCTTCTGGTACCAGGCCGCGGAGATTTCCACATCGCGGACATTGAGAACGAGGTGATCGAGCGCGGTGACAACGACGGACATCGGCACCTCCTGTCCCTGCTCAGGCCTCGTCGCGGAAGTACGGCTCGACCGGGCCGCTGAGCTTGATGGTCAGGGGATTGCCGAAACGGTCCTTCGACGAGCCGACCGGCACGCGGACCCAGCCCTCGCTGACACAGTATTCCTCGACGTTGTCCTTCTCGACGCCCTTGAAGCGGATGCCGATGTCCCGCGCCAGCACATCGGCATTGTAATAGGGGCTCTTCGGGTCGGTGGACAGGCGGTCCGGAAGCTGGTCGGCCATGACGGGTATCCTCAACGAGACGGCAGTTCGGCCCTGCTTACCCCGCAGCGCCGCCGCTGACAATGTTCCTGCTCTGCTCAGGCGGGGCCATCACCTGCTGCACGCAGCACGGTCAGTCCCTCGCGGTAGGTCGGATACTGCAGCGTCACACCGAGCTCGTCGCGCGTCAGCTGGCTGCGCACCCGCTTGCACTCCATGAAGAAGCTACGGGACATCGGCGGCAGGTTGGCCTCGTCGAACGCAATCTCCGGCGGCGGCACGACACCGCACAGTTCGGCTGCATACGCCACCACGTCCTGCGGCGGCGCCGGCTCGTCGTCGGCGCCGTTGTAGATCGCGCCTGCGCGCGGCCGCGCCAGCGAGGCTTCGACCATCTGCGCCACGTCGGCGACATGGATGCGATTGAACACCTGCCCGGGCTTGACGATCCGCCGCGCCCTGCCCTCGGCGAGCTGCACAAGCTGGTTGCGACCCGGACCATAGATTCCGGACAGGCGGAAGAGCTGCACCGGGATATTGCGATGGGCGCCGAATGCCTGCCACTGCCGCTCCACGGTCAGGCGGTCGCGCGAGCGGCCATCCACTGGCGTCGGCGCGGTGGTCTCGTCGACCCAGCCGCCGCCGTGGTCACCATAGACGCCGACGGTCGAGAGATAGCCGATCCACCGCAGACGCGGCGCCGCGGCGAGATCGTCCGCAAAGATCCGCAGCGCCGGATCCTGGCCGCCGTCCGGCGGCACCGAGATCAGCACGGCATCGCTCGCCACGAGTTCCTCGGCGATCGCCGGATCGCGTTCCTCTCCAGTGAACAGTTGCACGGTCAGGCCACTGTCCGACAGCTGCTCCGCCTTCTCGGCAGTGCGCACGGTTCCACCAACACTGGCGCCGCTGATCAGCAGGCGTTGCGCGATCACCGTCGCCGAATAACCCAGCCCGAAGATGAAGACCCGCATGCCCGTTCCGCTCCTCGCGTTCACGGGCCTGCTATGACAGGAAACGCGGCCGGCGTCGAATGCTCAGCCGAGCCGCAGCGGCCTGCGCCGGCTGATCCTGTAGACCGACGCCGGTGGAACATTGAGCAGCGCACTGCCGATACAGGTCGCTTTCAGGCCGAGACGATCGAGCAGCGGGCGTGGCACCGGGCAGCGCGGACCATAGGTGAACTGGTAAAATGCGCCGCCCGGGCGCAGGTAATTGAATGCGCCGCCGAGGATGGCGAGCACCTTGCGCGGGGTCATGTTGAGCAGCGGCAGGCCGCTCACCACCGCTCCCACCGACTGGTTGTCGAACAGGTTATGCTGGCTGATCTGCCCGGCATCCATCCACAGCACCCGCGCCTCAGGAAAGCGCAGTTGCAACAGCCGCACGAAGTCCGAGCCATACTCGATCAATGCGAGGTTGTTCTGCTGCACGCCGCGCGCCAGCAGCGCCTCGGTGAAAACGCCGGTGCCCGGCCCGAGCTCGATCACCGGCCCGGTGGCGGGACCGACCTCGCTGGTGATCAGTCGGGCCAGCGCCGCGCCGGACGGCGCGATGGCGCCGACCCGGCCCGGCTGCATCACCCAGGCGCGAAAGAAGGAGAACACGTCCTGCGTCGTCATCATCCGGAACTTCCACTGCGATCAGAAAAAGGCGCCGCACGAGCGACGCATGAACTTTCTGACGCAACCAGATGATGTGGACATTGCGATTCGCGGCATGCCCGCAAAAAATCAAAAGCCAGTGGAGCGGATTTGACATTCGCTCCCCACATAGCCGCGAGCCCCGGAAGCGAATGTCAAATCCAAAGCGCCGTCTGAAACGGGATGCGAATGCTAGAATTGGACCACTAGATCACGGTGAACGTCATCCGGAAACAGGCGCCCTTGCCAGGGCCGCTCGACACCGCGATCCGGCCTTTGTGCCGCTGCACGATCTCGCGAACGATGTTGAGCCCGAGTCCGACGCCACGGTTGTGCGCCTGCAGGCGGTGAAACGGCTCGAAGATGCGCTCGTGATGCTCGGCGGCGATGCCCGGCCCCTCGTCGCAGACCGAGATGGCCCCGGACGGCTCGACGTGGATGGTGATGGTGCCCTTGCGCCCGCCATGGGCGATGGCATTCTGCACGAGGTTGATCACCGCCCGCTCGAGCGCCGCCTGATCGCCCAGCACCTGCACTTTGTCGACGTCACAGACAAACGACATGTCGTAGCCCGCCATGATGGCAAGCGGGGCGAGATCGGACGCCACGCGGGCGCCGATGCCGACCAGATCGACCGGCGCCATGTCCTCGGGATGCAGATCGAGGCGCTGCAGATCCAGCAGCTGCTCCGCCAGCGTCGCCAGCCGCGACACGTCCTCCAGCAGGCGCTCCTTGTCACCGCTGTCGATCAACCCCTCCAGTCGCGTCTGCAGGATGGCGATCGGCGTTCGCAGTTCGTGGGCGGCATCGGTGAGAAAACGCTTGTGCCGCTCGTAGCCGTGGTCGAGCCGCCGCAGCGCGCCGTTGAAGGCATCGATCAGCGGAGCGACCTCGGCCGGGACACTGGCCAGCGACAGCCGTGTGCCGCGCCGGTCGAAATCCACCCGCCCGGCCTGCGACGCGGCCTCGCCGAGCCCGACCAGCGCGCGGCGCACCACGACGGGGGTCGCGACCAGCGTCGCCAGCGTCATCAGCAGCAGCGCCGGCAGACCGATCGCGGCGAACAGCATGAGCCCGACCAGCACTGCCTTGCTCAGCGGCATGGTGCCCTGGGTGGCCGTGAGAATCTGGACCGGTCCGGCAGCGGTGGCCACGCGCTTGAAGCGCGCGGCGAAGCGGTCCGGGTCGTCACCGATCTGCCAGCCGAGACGGCCCTGGCTGATGTGATCGAGCGCGCCGCCGATCCCCGCAAAATCCGGCGGCACCACGCCTTCGGTCAGCACATGCCCCTGCTCGTCCCGCACCACGAACCACAGGTCCGGATTGTCGGCGCGCAGCGCGGCGAGCTGCGGCGTCGCGCGCAGCGTCAGCCCGCCGGCGGCATTGCGCACCAGGGCCGCCTGGACCACGTCGATGACGCGGTCCTCGTCGCGGTTGTCCATCAGGTAGCCGGTGCCCCACAGCGTCCCGATCACCAGCACCACCAGCAGCGTCAGCAGCACCGCCTGCAGGGTGACGAGGCGCCAGACGAGACGCGACCGCAGCGAGCGGAGCGGCTGCTCGCTCATCGCGCCAGCTTCAGGAGATAGCCGATGCCCCGGATGGCATGGATCTCGAGCCCGGCATCGGCGTCGGCCAGCTTGCGACGCAGCCGCGACACATGCGTGTCGAGGGCATTCGACTGGATCTCGTCGTCGAAGCTGTAGACCGCCTGCTCCAGCGACGCGCGCTGCACGGTGCGTCCTATCCGGCGCAGCAGCGTCTCCAGCACCAGCAGTTCGCGTCGCGGCAGGCTCAACGCCTCGCTGCCGACCGTCGCGACTCGGTTGTCGAAATCGTATGACAGCCGCCCGGCCTGCATGATGTCGGTGACGACGTCGGCCGGACGGCGCAGGATGGCGCGCAACCGCGCCAGCAGTTCCTCGATGGCGAACGGCTTGGCGAGATAGTCATCGGCCCCGGTGTTCAGCCCCGCCACGCGGTCGGCGAGGTCGCCGCGGGCGGTGAGCACGATGACGGGAATGCCGAGCCCCTTCGCGCGCAGGCGCGGGACGAGGTCGAGGCCGTCGCCATCGGGCAACTGGCGATCGAGCAGGATCGCGCCGTGCACGTCCTCCGTCGCCGCCTCGATGGCGTCGGCGAGGGTGCGCACATGATCGGTCACGATGTCATAGCGCTTGAGCGCGGTTCGCAGCGCTTCCGCCATTTCTGGCTCGTCTTCGACCAGCAAAATTCGCAAGGTGATACGCCAGTGTTGTCCAAAGGTAACTTCTCACATTCACATTACGGCAACATTGCGCAGTGGACATCTGGTCGCACCGGCGGCAAAGTCCGGCCCCCGCCCCTTCTTTCCGGCCGCGACGATGGCCCGGCCCTGTCCATCGACGCAAACCGCGTCGCCGACAACGAGCCACCCGGCTGGAACAACCCTGGATTTAGCCTCAAGGATTTGGCCCATGGATCTGCATCTGCGTGGACGACGCGTCCTCATCACCGGCGCCTCCAAGGGCATCGGCGCGGCCGCCGCCGAGGCGTTCGCCGAGGAGGGCTGCCATCTGCGCCTCGCCGCCCGCAACATTGACGCCCTCGACACCCTCGCCCGCCGCCTGCGCGAGGCACACGGCGTCGAGGTGTCGGTGCATGCCGTCGACCTGCGCCAGTCGGACCAGCTCGCCGCGCTGGCGGCGGCAGCCAGCGATGTCGACGTGCTCGTCAACAATGCCGGCGACATTCCCGGCGGCTCCCTCGACAAGGTCGATGAGGCGACCTGGCGCCACGCCTGGGACCTCAAGGTGTTCGGCTACATCAACCTGACGCGGCTCATCTACGCAGCCATGAAGCAGCGCGGCCATGGCGTGATCATCAACGATATCGGCGCGGCCGGCGAGTGGTTCGATGCCAACTACATCACCGGCAGCGCCGGCAACGCGGCGCTGATGGCGTTCACCCGGGCGCTCGGCGGTCAGAGCCTGAAGGACAACATCCGCGTCGTCGGCATCAATCCCGGCCCGGTCGCCACCGACCGCATCATCGCGCTGTCGAAGCGGCAGGCCGCCGACCGGTTCGGCGACGAGGGCCGCCATGCGGAGATCATGGCCAGCTATCCGCTCGGCCGCGCCGCCAAGCCGCGCGAGATCGCCGACATGATGACGTTCCTGGCGTCCGACCGCTCCGGCTACACCAGCGGCGTGATCATGACCATCGATGGCGGCCTCAGCGCCAGCCGGCGCTGACGAACACGACGCAGGGAGCACTCGCCCATGAAGGCCTACATCTTCGCCACTGGCGGCGCTGCGGTCGCCGACATTCCCGAGCCCGCCGCCCCTCAAGGGCCGCAGGTGCTGATCCGCGTCCATGCCTGCGGCCTGAACCGCGCCGACATCGGCATGACCAAGGGCCATGCTCATGGCGCGGCCGGCGGCCCCGGCACCGTGCTCGGCATGGAATGGGCTGGCGAAGTGGCCGCCGTCGGCCCCGAGGCACGCGGCATCGCGGTCGGCGACCGCGTCATGGGGTCGGGCGCCGCGGCGTTCGCCGACTACACCCTCGCCGATCATGGCCGGCTGTTTCCGATTCCCGGCGGCATGAGCTTCGAGGACGCCGCCACACTGCCGCTGGCGCTGACCACCATGCACAATGCCATCGTCACCAACGGCCTGCTGCAGGCCGGCCAGTCGGTGCTGATCCAGGGCGCGAGCTCCGGCGTCGGACTGATGGCGCTGCAGATCGCCAAACTCAAAGGCGCAAAGCCGGTGATCGGCTCGTCGACCGATGCCACGCGCCGCGGCCAGCTCGGCCGCTTCGGCGCAGACCTTGCGATCGATTCGCGCGATCCTGCCTGGGTCGAGCAGGCGCTCGCGGCCACCGGCGGCCAGGGCGTCGACCTCATCATCGACCAGGTGTCCGGCAAGCTCGCGAGCCAGAACCTGCGCGCCACGAAAGTGCTGGGGCGGATCGTCAATGTCGGCCGCCTCGGCGGCAGCCACGCCGACTTCGACTTCGACACCCACGCCGCGCGGCGCATCACTTATGTCGGGGTCACCTTCCGCACCCGCTCGATCGAGGAGATCCGTGCGATCTTCCGCGCCGTCCGCGACGACATCTGGCCGGCGGTCGAAAACGGCCAGCTGAAGTTGCCGATCGACCGCGTGTTCCCGTTCGCCGACATCGCCGACGCGTTCGCGCACATGGAAGCCAACCGCCATCTCGGCAAGATCGTGGTTCGGCTATGAGCCTTGGATCGCGAATAAGTTGCAAAAGCAAACATTGATGTTGAGTCCGTGCCCATGCGCGGATTCGCGGCTTTGAGGCCGGCGGCGAGGCTGCTAAACCGCCGCCATGAGCACCGCCGCCCCCGCCGTCAAAACCCGTGTCGCCGCCATCTCGATCGTCGCCAGCGCCAGCATGGCCGCGGTCAAGCTGATCGTCGGGCTGGCGATCGGCAGCATCGCGCTGATCTCCGAAGCCCTGCACAGCGGCATCGACCTGATCGCAACCATCATCACCTGGGCGGTCGTCCGCGTCTCCGACAAACCGGCGGACGCCGAGCACCATTACGGTCACGGCAAGCTGGAAAGCCTGTCGGCGCTCGGCGTCATCGCCATGCTCTACATCCTTGCCGGCGGCATCGTGGTGGAGGCATTCAGCCGCCTGCGCGAAGGCACCACCCCGAGCGCGGTCTCGGCGCTGCCCTTCGTGGTGCTGGTGGTCGACATCGCGGTCAATCTCTGGCGCGCCCGCGCGCTGCACCAGACCGCGCGCGACACCAAGAGCCAGGCGCTGGAGGCCGACGCGCTGCACTTCGCCTCCGACGTGTTCGGTTCGGTCGCCGTGATCATCGGCCTTGCGCTGTTCGCCCTCGGCTTTCCCTGGGGCGACGCGGCGGCGGCCCTCGGCGTTGCGGTGATGATCTCGCTGCTCGGCCTGCGCCTCGCCCGTTCCACCATCGAAACCCTGCTCGACCAGGCCCCCAAGGGCGCCGCAGAGACCGCGGAAGCGGCGATCCGGGCCGTTCCCGGCGTGATCGGCATCGAGCGGCTGCGCGTGCGCATGGTCGGCGCCACCCACTTCATCGACGCCACCGTGAAGGTGCCGCGCACCTACCCGATCGACCGCATCGCCATCATGAAGCAGAAGGCCCAGGAGGCCGTGGCAGCCGCGCTGCACGATGCCGACCTCACCTTCACCGCCGAACCGGTCGCCCGCGACAGCGAGACCGTGCGCGACCGCATCATGGTGATCGCCCGCAACCGCGGCCTTGCGATTCACCATGTCACGGTGCACGACCTCGGCGACCAGCTGACCATCAGCATCGACCTCGAGGTCGACGCCGACATGGCGCTGGTCGACGCCCACGGCATCACGCTCCATCTCGAGCAGGCGATTCGCGACGAGTTCGGCGCCGATGTCGAGGTCGATACCCACATCGAGCCGCTCGAGCCGGAGTTGCCCCAGGGCACCAATGCCGCCCCGGAAGAGACCGCCCGCATCCAGCAGGCGCTCGCCGAGATCGCCGCCGACGGCGACGCGATCCACGATGTCCACAATGTCCGCGTGCGCGACACCGACGCCGGCAAGATCGTCAACTTCCACTGCCGGGCCTGCGCCACCATGACCGTGATCGAGGTGCACCGGCATGTCGATGCGATCGAGCGCGCACTGCGGCGCGCATTTCCGAATGTGAAGCGCGTCATCAGCCACGCCGAACCGGAACGCTGAGCGTTCTCGACTCGACACGCACGATTCAACGGCGATCACATCTCCCGACAACAGTTGCACCAACCCGCGCGACACTGGCGATGCGTCGCGTTTGTCATGCGGTGTTCCTGTTTCGGACTCATTGCAGCGACGATTGCGGGCCGCGAATCTCCTTGGGACAACTTTTTTCCTCGTTAATGAATCGTTGACTCTCGACAGGGCGAAAAATCTGGATTCAAATAGCTTCGATTCGGAGTGATGGAGCACATCCTTCCGGTCGTTGGGCGGGTTACATTCCGGAAGGGGGCACGGCATGGTACGCGCACACGCGACGAGCGCGTGCGTCCAATCCGATTCTATCAAAGGATTGGCGCAGTCGATCGCGAAGCCGGCTTACCACCGCCTGCTGATTGCTGAACCTGCGCTGCGGCGCGCTGTTCCCACCCTGATCATCGCCTTCCTCCTGACCATCTGCATCGGAGCGATCGTCCAGGTCGTCGACCAGACCCGACAGAAGCAGACGGCGATGAAACGGGACCTGGTGGCGCTCGCCGACCTGCTGGCGGAGCGCCTCGATCGCTCGGCCGCGGCGCGCTCCGATCGCGCCTCGCTCGATCATGCTGCCGCTTCCGAGCGCCTGCAGAACATGCTGCCCGACCTGATCCCGGCCTGGGGCATCGTCAACGGCCGCCATGTCGTCGTCGCCGGCGCCGAGCAGCGCCTGCTGGCCCATGTCCCGATGGGCACGGCGTCGGAGGAAACCGGAAGCCTGCTCGATTCACTCAACATGCTGCGCCCCGCCGCCGACACGCCGTCACCGATCCTCGAGGTGACCCTCGCCAATGGCGCCCATGCCCTCGTGACCCAGCGTCCGATCCGCTCGCTGGGCGGCCAGGCCATCGTGGTGCAGGAGCAGACCGACTCGCTGTGGCGATCGGACGCCGCGCTCTCGATCACGCTGTCCGCCACCACCGGCTTCGTGGTGCTGATCCTCGGCTTCGCCTTCCATTGGCAGTCAACGCGGGCCCGCGAGGGCGACATCATCAACGACGCCGTGCGCAGCCGCATCGACACCGCGCTCAACCGTGGTCGCTGCGGCCTGTGGGACTGGGACCTGTCGCGCGGCAAGATCTTCTGGTCGCAATCGATGTTCACCCTGCTGGGGCTGGAGAGCCGCAGCGACCTGATGACCTTCGGCGAAGTCAACGCGCTGGTGAACTCCGACGACATCGACCTGTTCGAGACCGCCAACCAGCTGCTGTCCGGCGAGATCAACTGCATCGACCACACCTTCCGGATGCACCACGCCGGCGGCCACTGGATCTGGCTGCGGGTGCGCTGCGAGCTCGCCAGCGGCAGCGAAGGCGAGATCCACCTGATCGGCATCGCCGTCGACATCACCGAGCAGAAGAGCCTGGCGGAAAAGACCATCGAGGCCGACCTGCGGCTGCGCGACGCCATCGAGACCATCCCGGAATCATTCGTGCTGTGGGACGCCGACAACCGCCTCGTTCTCTGCAACTCCTACTTCCAGCGCCTGCACCAGTTGCCCGACTCGGCGGTGATCCCCGGCACGCCCTATGAGACGGTAAGCGAGGTCGGCCGCACGCCCGAGGTCCGCACGCGGCTGCGCGAGGCCAATGTACTCGCCCCCGGCGCCCGTACCTTCGAGGCCCAGCTCGACGACGGCAGCTGGCTGAATATCAGCGAGCGGCGCACCAAGGACGGCGGCTACGTCTCGGTCGGCACCGACATCTCCCAGATCAAGCGCCACGAGCAAAAGCTGGTCGAGAACGACCTGCGCCTGCGCGCCACCGTCGACGACCTCAAGCGCACCCAGCTGACGCTGGAGCGCCAGGCCCAGGAACTCGCCGACCTCGCCCAGAAATACGCCGAGGAAAAGACCCGCGCCGAGGAAGCCAACCAGACCAAGTCGAAATTCCTCGCCAACATGAGCCACGAGCTGCGCACGCCGCTCAACGCCATCATCGGCTTCTCCGAGATCATGGGCAGCGGCATGTTCGGCCGGCTCGGCTCGGAGAAGTACCAGGAATACTGCCACGACATCCTGACCAGCGGCCGCTACCTGCTGGAGGTGATCAACGACATCCTCGACATGTCGAAGATCGAGGCCGGCCGCATGAAGCTCGACCTCGAGCCGCTCGACCTCGGCCAGACATTGGCGGAGTCGCTGAGGGTGGTGTCCGGCCGCGCGCAGGACAAGAAGCTCGCGCTGAAAGCGGAGATCGTCGGCGGCGTCACCGTCACCGCCGATCGCCGCGCCATGAAGCAGATCGCCATCAACCTGCTGTCGAACGCGGTCAAGTTCACCCCTGACGGCGGCAGCGTCACGGTGCGCAGCCGCGCCCTTCCCGACCGCGTCGTGCTGATGATCGCCGACACCGGCATCGGCATCACCCGGCAGTCGCTGACGCGGCTGGGACGCCCGTTCGAGCAGGTCGAGAGCCAGCTGACCAAGACCTACCACGGCTCTGGGCTGGGCCTTGCGATCGCGAAATCCCTGACCAAGCTGCACGGTGGATCGATGCGGCTGCGCTCCAAGATCGGCTCCGGCACCGTGGTATATGTCACCGTGCCGCGTGACAGCGCGGAACAGCCGCCCAAGAACGGCATGACCGCCGCGGCGGCTTAACCCTTCGCCGCCAGCAGCTCCAGCAGGATCTGCCGCACCTCCGCCTGGGTCTCCCGCACCCGCGCTTCCAGCACCGAAAAATTCGGCACGTCGCCCGCCCGCGCCATGATCCGCAGCAGGTCCTCGCCAGCCGTTGCCGGCTGGAACTTGGCACTGACGCACAGCCGCAGGATCTGCGTCAGGTCATGGTAGAGCCGCGTCGCCGTGCGCAGCACGTCGGCGGTCGCCGACGGCAGAATGCCGAGCCGGGCGGCATGGTCGAGCACCTGCACGGTGCTGACGCTGAGGATATCGGGATGCGCCGCGGCGTGGACCAGTTGCAGGTACTGCGCGATGAACTCGATATCGACGAGGCCGCCGGAGGCGTATTTCAGATCCCAGATATCGTCCTCGCCCTTCTCCTCGCCGATCGCCTGGCGCATCTCCAGCACGTCGCTGGCGATGATGACGAGATCGCGCGGGCGCGTCAGCACCGCGCGGATGGTCGCCTCGATACGCGCCTTCAGCGCCGGCGAAGACGAGATCACCCGGGCGCGGGTCAGCGCCATGTGCTCCCAGGTCCAGGCTTCGTGCTCCTGATAGTCGGCAAAGGCATCGATGCGCGAGGCCACGGGACCGGCGCGTCCCGACGGGCGCAGCCGCATGTCGATGTCGTAGAGCACGCCGTAGTTGGTGCGCGTGGTGAAGGCGCTGATCAGCCGCTGGGTCAGGCGGGCGAAATACTGCGGGCCATGGAGCGAGCGTTCGCCGTCGGAATCGGGAGCGGCGTCGTCGAAGTCGTAGATCAGGATCAGGTCGAGGTCGGACGACGCCGTCATCTCGCGGCTGCCGAGCTTGCCCATGGCGAGGATCGCGGTCTCCTGACCCTTGATGCGCCCGTACTGGCCGGCGAACTGATCCTCGACAAGCCCGTGCACCGTGCGCACGATGCCTTCGGCCACATCGGCGAAGGCGACACTGGCATGCTGCGCCGACACCGTGCCCGACAGGATGCGGGCGCCGATCAGGAACAGGCTCTCCTGGCCGAACAATCGCAGCCGGTCGAGGAACTCCTCATAGAGGCCGGCGTCGGCGAGCGTCGCGGCGAGGCGCTCGGAAATCTCGCGCTGGTCCGGCATGGCGCCGAAGAACCGCGGATCGATCAGGCCGTCCATGATCTGCGGCTGCCGCGCCAGCATGTCGCCGAGCCGCGGCGCCGCGCCGAGGATCAGCGCCACCAGTTCGACGAGGTCGCTGTTCTGGCTGAGCAGCGTGATCAGCCGGCCGCCGCGCTGCAGGGCCTGCAGGAAGCGGTCGAACGCCATCACGGCGGCGTCCGGATCCTCGGCCTTGGCGAGCCCGGCGATCAGCGACGGCACGAACGCCTCGAACGCCTGCCGCGTGGTCTCGACCCGCAGCGCGCGATAGTCGCCCTTGAACCACTCCTGCAGCGTACCCGCGACCATCTTCGGGGTCTTGAAGCCAAGCGCGAGCAAGCGCTCCAGCAGCCGCGCGTCCTCCGCGCCCGCGCCGTAGTCGACCGTGGGCTCGGTGACCGAGTTGGCGGGATCGCCCTCGAACAGCTTGCTGTAGTGCCCCTGCACGCAATTGAGCTGCGCCAGCAGGTCCTGCGAGAAGTGATCGCGGCTCTCATAGCCGAAGAAGCGGGCAAAGCGCGCGATCGCTTCCGGCTCTTCCGGCAGCGTGTGGGTCTGCTCGTCCGCGATCATCTGCAGGCGGTGCTCGACCCGGCGCAGGAAGTCATAGGCCGCGGTCAGCTCGTCGCGGGCCTCGGTGGTGATCCAGCCGGTCTCGGCGAGGATGGCGAGGGCCTCCAGCGTCGGCCGCACACGCAGCTCGGGATGGCGGCCGCCGGCGATGAGCTGCTGGGTCTGGGCGAAGAACTCGATCTCGCGGATGCCGCCGCGGCCGACCTTGACGTTATGGCCCTCGACCGCGATCTCGGCATGGCCCTTGAACGCCTGCATCTGCCGCTTCATGTCGTGGACGTCGGCGAGCGCGGCGAAGTCGAGATGCTTGCGCCACACGAACGGCGCAATCTCCGCCACCAGCGCGTCGCCGGCGACGAGGTCGCCGGCGCAGGGCCGCGCCTTGATCATCGCCGCGCGCTCCCAGGTGCGCCCTTCCCGCTCATAGTAATGCAGCGCCGCCGCGGTCGAGATCGCGACCGGCGTCGAGGCGGGGTCGGGCCGCAGCCGCAGGTCGACCCGGAAGACATAGCCGTCGGCGGTGCGCTGCTGCAGGATGCGCGCCATCGCCTGGGTCGCGCGCACGAAGAACGGCTGCGGCTCGATGTCCGGCACCAGGGTCGGCGCCTCCAGATCGAAGAACACGATCAGGTCGATGTCGCTGGAGTAGTTGAGTTCCCCCGCCCCCATCTTGCCCATGGCGAGCACCACGAGGCCGCTGCCTTCCTCGGCATGGTCGGCGACCGGCGGCAGCAGGCGTCCCCGCGCTGCCTCCTGGGTGAGAACGAAGCGCAGCGCGGATTGCACCGATGTGACGGCGATGTCGGTGAGCGCCTGGGTCACCTGCATCACCGGCCACACGCCGCCGATATCACACAGCGCGATCAGCAGCGCGGCCTCGGACTTCATCCGGCGCAGCAGCTGCATCACGCCGGCCTCGTCCTCGGCGATCGGCGCGGCCGCAGCGGTGCGGGTGATCAGGGCGGCGAGGTGGTCTTGCGGCTCGCACTGCAGGAGCCGCAGTACGCGGGCCGCATCGGCACGGGCCAGATCGAACAGGTAGGGCGAAGCCTCGGCAATGCTCTCGAAAATAGTCCGCGCCGACGGACGGGCGGAAAACACCTGTCCGATCTCGGCCGCTGTCTCCGGCGCAACCTCCGCCAGCCAGTCGTCGAGACGCTGCCGCGCCGCCTCCGCATCGGAGAGGTGCGGCACGCTGACAAAACACGCTGCGAGACTGATCATCTCCGCGTCGGCCTTCGCGGCTGAAATCATGCCGTCTTTTGTTCCAGCGGCGACGGAATTGCAAGCTTGGCGACAGCCGCCGCCGGGATCACCAAGGTGGCGCGCAGGCCAGGCTCACTGTCGCCGAGCCTGAGTACGCCGCCGTGCAAGGTGGCGACCGCCGACGCAAGGCTGAGGCCCAGTCCCGAGCCAGGTTGGGTGCGGCTGGCCTCGAGGCGCACAAAGCGCTCCACCGCCCGCGCCCGGTCGGCTGGCGGAATGCCAGGGCCATGGTCGGTCACGCTGAGCAGCACGTCATCGCCCTGACGCGATGCCGAGATCACGATGTCGGGGCATGCCGGTGTCGCAGCGGACGAGGACTGCGCCGCTGCGGCGGGAGCGCCATACTTGATCGCGTTCTCGACCAGGTTCGCCAGTGCCTGGCTGACCAGCTCGCGGTTGCCGTGCAACGGCGCGGTTTCCGCCTCCACCGCCAGCGTCAGCCCCTTGTCCTCCGCCAGCGGCTCGTAAAGCTCGTGAATTCCGTGCACGACCTCGGCAGCATCGAAATCCACCATGCCGCCGCGGGCCTGGCCGGATTCGGCGCGCGCGATCATCAGCAGCGCGTTGAAGGTGCGGATCAGCCCGTCCGACTCCTCGATGGTGCGCTCCAGCGCCGCGCGATACTCGGCCTCGTTGCTGGCACGCGCCAGTGCCTCCTCGGCGCGGTTGCGCAGCCGCGTCAGCGGTGTCTTGAGGTCGTGGGCGATGTTGTCGGAAACTTCCTTGAGGCCCGCCATTAGCATCTCGATGCGCTCGAGCATGGCATTGAGATTTTCAGCAAGGCGATCGATTTCGTCGCCACTGCGCCCGACCGGGAGGCGTTCGCTGAGATCGCCGGCCATGATGCGTTGCGTGGTGCCGGTCATTGCGTCGATACGCCGCAGCACCCGCCGCGCGACGAAGATGCCGCCGGCAAGGCCGAGCACCACCACGATCAGTACCGACCACTGCGCGGCTGAGGCCACGATGCCGAAGATCCGCCGCCGCTCCTCGAGGTCGCGCCCGATCAGCAGGCGGAACCCGCCCGACATCTCGGACACCCGCACCAAGGCGCGGTGGTCGAAATTATCCTGCTCGTCGAGGCGGCGGTACATCGTCTCGGACCAGCCGAGATGGCTCATCACGCCGGGCGCCAGCGAGCCGACATTGCCGGCGAGCGCCTGCCCCGTCGACGTGGTGATCAGGTAGAGGTTGGCGCCCGGCCGCAGGGCGCGGTTTTCAATGGCGTAGATCAGCCCGCGCAGGCCTCCTCGCGTGTACTCGTCGTTCATCTCGATGAAATCGGAGTTCACCGTGCTGGTGATCTGCTCGGTGACCAGGCGGCGCGTATTCCAGGCGAAGTATCCGAGCAGCGACGCTGCGAACACTGCGAACAGCAGCAGATAGACCAGCGTCAACCGGAATGCGGTCGTCCTGATCAGCTTGCCGAAGGCAGTCACCGCAGCCCGTCGCGGATCATGTATCCCGCGCCGCGGATGGTGTGCAGCAGCGGCCGGCTGAAACCCTTGTCGATCTTGGAGCGCAGCCGCGAGATGTGCACGTCGATCACGTTGGTCTGCGGATCGAAGTGATAGTCCCAGACATTCTCGAGCAGCATGGTGCGGGTCACGACCTGCCCTGCATGCTTCATCAGGTACTCGAGCAGCCGGAACTCGCGCGGCTGCAGCGTCAGTTCGTCCTGCCCGCGCGTCACGCGGTGCGACAGGCGGTCGAGCTCGAGGTCCCCGACGCGATAGACCGTGTCCTCTGACGGCCCGCTGTTGCGGCGTGACAGCACCTCGACGCGGGCGAGCAGCTCGGCGAACGAATAGGGCTTGGGCAGATAGTCGTCGCCGCCGGCGCGCAAGCCTTTGACTCGATCGTCGACCTGCCCCAGCGCGGACAGAATCAGCGCCGGCGTGCGATTGCCCTTGCCGCGCAACGTACCGATCACCGACAGGCCATCGCGCTTGGGCAGCATGCGATCCACGATCAGGACGTCGTAGTCGCCGCTCTCGGCGAGCGAAAGCCCCTCCTCGCCATCGCCTGCGAGCTCGGCGACATGCCCGACCTCGCGAAACGCCTTCACGAGATAGTCCGCCGACTCGCGGTCATCTTCAATAATCAGCAGACGCATATGGGGTTCGGTCACGGTCAACAACGGTTCGCCTTCCTCACCATGGCGCGCGGATCGGCCTCATGCAAGACCGCGCCGCCCGACACCAGGACAACACATGCTGCGACAGGCAACGGGCGGCGAAGCTTGGGGGAACCTCACCGCCCGTCCCGGAGCTTCCGACGGAGGGGGGCAAGGTCCACCGGAAGGAATGTCGGTGGGGGACGGACTTGCGGCCCGTCCCCCGGGAAAGGACCGTCGGCGGGGGCGACTTTGCCGGCGATTCTCCCCAACTCGTTTCGCGTCGGCCCGACGCGAGCAGCTATTGGCGGCAGGATCAGCCGCGGCCGATCGGCAGGGCCACGAAGCGCGATCCGTCGCCCGAACGCACCCGGATCAGCACGCTGCTCTTGTTGTCCTTGCGGGCCTCGGCCAGGGCGTCGCGCACCTCGTTGGGGTTCGCCACCGCCTTGCCCGCCACCTCGAGGATGACGTCGCCTTCCTTGAAGCCGCGCTCGGCCGCGATCCCGCCCGGCTCGACGCCGGTGACCACGACACCTTCCTTGCCGGCGCCCGCCACCGAACTCGCCGGGGCGACGTTGAGGCCGAGCTTCGGCACCTCGATGCCGCGGGTGGCGCCGCCGCGATCCTGGTCCTGGTCCGCCGGACCACGGGCTTCCTTGCTGTTCGGCAATTCGCCGAGCGTCAGGTTGATGGTCTTGTCCTGCCCCTTGTGCAGGACGCTGAGCTTCACCGCGCTGCCCGGCGCAAGGCCGCCGACGGTGCGGGCGAGTTCGCGCGCGTCATGCACCGGCTTGTCGTTGACGGCCGTGATGATGTCACCGGATTCGACGCCGGCCTTCGCCGCCGGGCCGTTGGCCTGGGGCTCGGCGACCAGCGCGCCTTCCGCCTTCTTCAGGCCGAGGCTGTCGGCGATCTCGGCCGTCACCGGCTGGATCTGGACGCCGATCCAGCCGCGGCTGACCGAGCCCTTGTCCTGCAGCTGCTTGACCACCGACTTGACGGTCGCGGCCGGGATCGAGAACGCAATGCCGACGCTGCCGCCCGACGGCGAATAGATCGCAGTGTTGACGCCGACCACCTCACCGTCGACGTTGAAGGCCGGACCGCCGGAGTTGCCCTTGTTGACCGGCGCGTCGATCTGGATGAAATCGTCGTAGGGGCCATTGCCGATGTCGCGGCCGCGCGCCGACACGATGCCGGCGGTCACGGTGCCGCCCAGGCCGAACGGATTGCCGACCGCGAGCACCCAGTCGCCGATGCGCGGCTGCGCCTCGGACAGCTTGGCGAACGGGAAGTCGCTGCGGCCATCCACCTTGATCAGCGCGAGATCGGTACGCGCATCGGTGCCGATCACCTTGGCGGCGTAGGTCTTGCCGTCATCGGTGGTCACCTCGACCTTGTCGGCGCCGGACACGACGTGGTTGTTGGTCACGGCAAAGCCATCGGCCGAGATGAAGAAGCCCGAGCCCTGGCCGGTCACCATGCCACGACCGCCGCGCGGGCCACGGCCGCCAGGAATGCCATCAGGACCACCAAAGCGGCGGAAGAAGCGCTCCATCGGCGAGCCCGGCGGGAACGGCGAGTCGTCGCTGTCGTTCGAGGTGACCTTCTCGTTGATCTTGACGCTGACCGAGATCACCGACGGCTTCACATGCTCGACGATGTCGGCGAATCCCACCGGCTGCTGGGTATTGCGCAGGGTGTTGTTGACCTGCGCGTGTGCGGCGGTGGTCAGGATATCGACGTTACCCAACGCCGGGCCGAAGCCATAGGCGGCAACACCGAGGCCGGCGACCACCGAAGCCATCAGCGCAAGCTTGCGCACCGACAGCAACGAGCGGCGCGGCGGCGTGTAGGACGGCAGCGACGAAAAATCGACGGGACGATCAGTCATGAAAATCTCCAGGCCCTCGGCTGTGCGTGGTGCGGCTGCACCTTGGATGGCCTGAAGATGGCGGATGCGCCCTTACGGCGCTCTGTCGGCGGGATTAATCTTTGGTAATGAACAGCGGCGCCTTGTCGCGGGTGCCGGCGGCAGCGAGCGGGACGCGGCCAAAACGGCCGTTTCGCTGCGGCGGAGCAAGCTCCGGCAGCGCGCTGAAAACGTTCAGGACGACGGCGTCTCGGGCGATCCGTCGGCCGCCATCAACTGCTTGAGCCGCGCTTCCTCCGCCACGGTCAGGCCATCCACGGCGACCGGAGCCGCCTTGCCGGTGCCGACGGCTGGTTTACGGCGCACGTGCCACCACAGACCGAGACCACCGCCGAGCAGCACCAGCGGCGGCAGCAGCCACAGCAGCAGCGTCTCGTTGTTGAATTGCGGCTTCAGCAGGACGAATGCGCCGTAGCGCGCAACCAGGAAATCGATCACCTGGGCGTCGCTGTCGCCCGCGGCGATGCGCTCGCGCACCAACAGCCGCAGGTCGCGCGCCAGCGAGGCGTCGGAATCGTCGATCGACTGGTTCTGGCAGACCATGCAGCGCAGCTCGCGCGACAGCGCCCGCGCCCGCGCCTCCTGCGCCGGATCGGCCATGATCTCGTCGGGTTGCACGGCACGGGCAGCGCCCGTCACGACGAGCACGATCGCCACTACCAGCCCGCACATGGTCGCTGCCACCCGCACGCCGCCTACTCCGCCGCCTGCAGGGCCTGCGCGGTCTTGCGCGCCGCACGCGGCGCGCCGACCCGCAGCCGCCGGTCGGACAGCGACAGCACGCCGCCGGCCGCCATCACCGCGGCGCCAAGCCAGATCAGCAGCACCAGCGGCTTGTGATAGATGCGCACCGCCAGCGAGCCGTCGGTGTTGGAATCGCCGAGCGAGATATAGAGCTGGCTGACGCCGCGGGTCAGCAGCGCCGCCTCGGTCGTGGACATCCCGCGGGTGGTGAAGCTGCGCTTCGACGGTGTCATCACGCCGACGCTGCGGCCGTCGACGTCGATGATGAAGCGGCCGACCATCTCACGGAAGTTCGGCCCCTGCCGCTGGCCGAAGTCCGCGAGCGTCGCGTGGTAGCCACTGATCGCGACGCTGTCGCCCGGCTTCATCGCCACGATGCGCTCGCTGCTCCAGGTGGTCTCGCAGACGATGCCGATGAGGGCGACGCCGAGGCCGGCATGGGCCACGGCGGTGCCCCACGCCGCACGCGGCAGGCCGCGCGCGCGCCGCAGCGCAATCGAGAGCGGCGCGGAGAACAATGCGGTGCGCTCGGCAATGTCCGTGAGCGCGCCGAGAATGACGAACACCGCAAGCCCGATCGCAAGCGGCGCCAGCACCGCGCCCCCCCGCGTCCACGCCAGCAGCACCGCCGCCGCGACGAGCCCGACGCAACCGGCGGCGATCAGGCGCTGCGCCGCGCCGAGCAGGTCGCCGCGCTTCCAGGCCAGCAGCGGTCCGAACGGCACCGCGACCAGCAGCGGCAGGATCAGCGGCGCGAAGGTGAGGTTGTAGAACGGCGCGCCGACGGAGATCTTGTCGCCGGTCACCACCTCCAGCACCAGCGGGTAGAGCGTGCCCACGAACACCGTGGCGCAGGCCGTGGTCAGCAGCAGGTTGTTCAGCACCAGCGCGCCCTCGCGCGAGATCGGCGCAAACAGCCCGCCCTGCCGCAACGCCGGAGCCCGCCAGGCGTAGAGCGACAGGCTGCCGCCAATGAACGCACACAGGATCAGCAGGATGAACACGCCGCGCGTCGGGTCGGTGGCGAAGGCGTGCACCGAGGTCAGGACCCCGGAGCGCACCAGGAAGGTGCCAAGCAGCGACAGCGAAAAGGTGAGGATCGCGAGCAGGATGGTCCACACCTTCAGGGCGTCGCGCTTCTCCATCACCAGCGCCGAGTGCAACAGCGCGGTGCCGGCAAGCCAGGGCATCAGCGAGGCGTTCTCGACCGGATCCCAGAACCACCAGCCGCCCCAGCCGAGCTCGTAATAGGCCCAGTACGACCCCATGGCGATGCCGAGGGTCAGGAAGATCCAGGCCATCAGCGTCCACGGCCGCACCCAGCGCGCCCACGCCGCATCGATGCGGCCTTCGATCAGTGCCGCGACGGCGAAGGAGAACGAGATCGAGAAGCCGACATAGCCGAGATAGAGCATCGGCGGATGCACCGCGAGGCCGATGTCCTGCAGCACCGGATTGAGGTCGCGGCCCTCGATCGGCGGATTGGCGATGCGCGCGAACGGGTTCGAGGTGATCAGGATGAAGAGATAGAATGCGCTCGCCACCCACGACTGCACCGCCAGCACCAGCGCCCGGAGCGACAGCGGCAGGTTGCCGCCGAAGGCGGCGACGAGGCCGCCGAACAGCGCCAGGATCAGCACCCACAGCAGCATCGAGCCTTCGTGGCTGCCCCACACGCCGCTGATCTTGTAGAGCAGCGGTTTCAGCGAATGCGAATTCTCATAGACGTTGACGACCGAGAAGTCGGAGGTCATGTGCAGCGCGGTCAGCGCCGCAAACGAGGCGATCACGAAGATCATCTGAGCGAGCGCGGTGGAGCGCGCCACGCCCATCAGCACCGGGTCGCGCAACCGCGCGCCGAGCACCGGCACGCTCGCCTGGATCAACGCCAGCGCCAGCGCCAGCACCAGTGCATAATGGCCGGCCTCGGCGATCATTTCGCAGCTCCCTCGGCGTGCCCCGGCTTGCCGTAGTCGTCCTTCCAGTGGCCCTGCTTCTTCAGGGCATCGGCGACGTCCTTGGGCATGTAGGTCTCGTCATGCTTGGCAAGCACGGTGTCGGCGCGGAACACGCCGGTCGCGTCGATCGCGCCCTCGGCCACCACGCCCTGCCCTTCGCGGAACAGGTCCGGCAGGATGCCCTGATAAGTGACGGGCAGCGTCGCATTGCCATCAGTCACCTCGAAGCGGGCGGTTAGCTGGTCGCCGCGCACCACCGATCCCGGCTGCACCATGCCGCCGAGGCGAAAACGCCTGCCGGGCGGGATGTGCTTTTCCGCGGCCATGGACGGGGTCGAGAAGAACACGATGGAGTCGCGCAGCGCATTGAGCACCAGCGCCGTCGCCACGATGAGCACGGCCGCCGCCGCGCCGATCATCGTCAGTCGCCGCTGCTTGCGCGTCATGGCCGGCCTCCCGACCGGAGGCCGAAGGCGATGCGGTCAGCCATCAAGTCCGAGCCCCTTCAATGCGTCGTTCAACTGCTTCAGCCGTTCGGCATTCTGCCCGAGCGCCGCACGGGCATCGGCGAGCGCCGCGCGCGCCTTGTCGGGCTCGCCGAGCACCATATAGGCGCGCACCAGGCGCAGCCAGCCCTCGACGTCGTCGCCGTTCTGCTGCAGCCGTGTGGCGAGACGATCGACCATGCCGCGGATCATGGCGGTGCGGTCGCCTTCCGTCATGTCCTTCGCGGCGGCCATCGCGTCACCAGACAGCGCCGGCGCTACGGCGCCGCCGCCGACGCGCGCGAGCGCCGACTGCACCAGCGGCCGCCACGGCGCATCGGCCGGCGCGGCCGCCAGCATCGCACGCCAGATCGCCGCGGCATCCGCCGCTCGGCCGTCCTGCTCGGCGGCGAGGCCGAGGAAGTAGCGCGCCTTGGCTTCGTCGGCGCGCAGCGCCACCGCGCGCTCGAACTCCGCCTTCGCTTCCGCCGTGACCACGCCATTGGCTGCCGTCGCCAGTGCCTCGCCGAGGTCGGCATGGCGGCCGGCACTCTCGCCGTTGGTCGCCAGCGACTTGCGGAACGCCTGCACCGCCTCGTCGAAGCGCCCGAGCTTCATCAGCACCGGCGCCAGCACCTCCCAGCCGCGGCCGTCGGCCGGGTTCTTTTCGAGATGCGCCTCGACCTGGGCGACCAGAGTGTCGAGCGAGGCGGTCGCCACTGGCTGACGCGCGCGCTCGGCCAGCGGGAAATCCGGCAGCTGTGGCGAGCCGAGCCGCAGATAAAGCGTAACCGCGAGCAGCGGCAAGCCGACCAGCGCCAGCAGCGCGGTCGCGCGCCGCAGCGCCGGGCGCGGCGACACCGCAGCCTCCGCATCGGCATCGGACGCCGCGATCAGCCGCCGGCCGATCTCTACCCGCGCGGCTTCCGCCTCCGTGGCGCCGATCAGCCCGGCGGCGCGGTCACGCTCAATTTCCGCCAGTTGATCCCTGTAGACGACGCTTTCGCGGCCCCCTTGCGTGGAGCCGGTCCGACGCCCCAACGGCCACAGCACGGCAAGCACTGCCGCCGCAGTCATCAGGGCCAGAACAAACCAGAGCGACATCAACAAGGGTTCCAGAACACGCGCCGTCGGGCATCCGGGCGGGTTACATCATGACTGGAACCCACGTGCAATTGACATTTCCGGTAGAAAAAATCCCGCCACCGGCGCAGCCTCCGCAAGCGGAATCAGCAGCGGATCTCAGCCGGTGCGGGAACTCTTGCGTTCGCCGGACAGCGCGACGTCCGCGGCCTTGCGCATCAGCGAGGCATAGTCGTTGCCGAACAGCAGGTCGCAGAAGCGGATGGCGGTGTCCATCTGCATCTTGCGGAACGGACGCGTCTTGCTGTCGCTGGCGCGCAGCGATTCCACCAGCGCCTCGGTGGAGGCCTCGGTGTAGTGCTGCAGATCGGAGAAGGTGCGCAGCGTCACTTCGTTGATCGCAAGCTCGCTGGCATAGGTGCGGCAGATCGCGACGAAATCGATCAGCGCCGCGGTCTCGTCGATTTCGGTCGGGTCGAGCTTCGAGCCGGCATGAATGTCCTTGTCCGGACGCGGCCGCAACAGCCGCCGCACCCGCCCCGGCACACCTTCGATTTCCGACTTCAAGGTGTTGGAGATGTCGACCCGGATCGCCGACAAGCGCTTGCCCCACGACGACTCGGTGCGGATGTCGAGCTCGGCGCGCAGGCCGCGCAGACCGTCATGGATGGTCTTGAGATGGTGCGACAGGCTGTCCATCCGCCCCTGCTTGATGTCCTGGCGCAGGTCCGCGACCATCTCCGAGAGGTCGTGGATCACCATGCTGACGGCGACCCCGTAGGTGGTCGCCGCGACGCGGATTTCGTCGTCGGAACCGGCGACCGCGACCGCAAGACGGATCACCTGCCACGGCGACGCCAGGCGCTGCATCAGCAGCGACAGGGTGAATGGCAACGTCTGCGGCGTCTGTAGCGACGGCAGATTGATCACCGACTGCACGGCCGCGAGCTGGGTGTCGTTGAGGTTGCGGATGCTGCTGGACGTCCGTGTTCCGAACGCTTCCAGCGGCTCCCGGTTCTTGAGCACGGCGGCGATCGACACCAGGTCCTCGACCACGCTGGGGCCGCCGATCCGGCTCAGGGCGCGCTGGTCGCCGCGGCCCGCCGGCGACACGATCTGGTCCATCGCCGCGGTCGCCGCGATCTGGACTTTCCGGACGGCCTGGTCGACCGCCGGCCCTCCCGTGCGCAACGCTTCCAGCGCCTGGATTTCTGCGACGGCGCCCTCGCGCGCCAGCCACGCCCAGACCGGCCCGAGCGAAGACCGCCGGATCTGGCCCGGGCGCAACGCAGCGCTGCCCTCCACCAGGAACGACTCCAGCGGCCGGAACACCAGACGTGACGGTTCGTCGGTCCGCGCGCGCTCGTTGTCGTCGGACGTCCGCACGATCAGGCGCAACTGTTCCAGCACGAGCGAGGCCACAGCCATGTTCTCGCCGCGCTCCAGCGCCCGTTCGAATTCCCGCATCAGCAGCGCCTGGGATTTCAGCGGCAGCTGAGCCAAATACTCCCTCAAGCGCTCGGTGGACTGTGTCGATAGACCCATAAGCCGATGGTCCGGTCGAAAAGCATCATTTCCACGGGCAAGCAGCCGCTTTCCCGGCGGTTTTCACCCTTTGCCGACTCATACCAGCGTCGTTCTTAAGAACGCGTTGAGGAACAACGGTTTGGGAGCGGGATTCGAGCGCTTTGGACGCCCCCTGTCCTAGCCTTTCCGGCGCTGGCGGAAGGCCGCCACCTTGTGGCGGTTGCCGCAGGCCGCCATGCTGCACCAGCGCCGCCGGTGGGACTTGGTCCTGTCATAGAACCACAGGGAACAGGTCGGATCCTCGCATTTGCGGATCAGATCGAAGTCGCCGGTCGCCAGCAGCTCGGCCGCCGCTTCTGCCACCGGCGCCAGGAGGTCGGCCGGGGTCCGCACGCTGCGCCGCCGCAGCAGCCGGATCTCCCCACCATCCGCCACCAGCTCGAGATGGCTCGCCGCATGAGCCAGCAGAACATTGAGCTCCGCCGCATCGATCGCGGCGCCCTGCTTGCGCCGCACAACCAGCGCGCGGACGACCTCGCGCAGGGATCGCGCTGCCGTCACCAAACCGGTGCAATCCGCCGCGGCCACGGTTGCCGCGTCATGCCACCCCTGCCCGACGAGCCAGCCGGCCACGTCCACATCCGAGCGCCACAGCTCCAGCGGCTGGCCGTTCACCTGAGAAACAGTGTTCAGAAACTCCAGCACCGGGTGGTCCGCCGGGATCTGCAGGCGGAGCACCTGCTGGCGGAGCTGCTCGAAATCCAGGGAAGCGGATGCTGTCATCTCATGGATGTAACCTTTTAAATGCCGGTTGACAAGTTACTCGCTCGATGTAACCAATAAAAGTACATTTAGCGGTTTCATTGGAGCTAACCATCATGCCCGCCACGTCGCGCCTGCCCGCCATCCCCCGCACCACATTCCATTCCGTCGGCGCCGACGGCGTCGAGGTCTTCTATCGGGAGGCGGGGCCCCGCGACGCACCTGTGATCCTGCTGCTGCACGGCTTCCCGACCTCGTCGCACATGTTCCGCGATCTGATCCCGCGGCTTGCCGGACGCTACCGCGTGATCGCGCCCGACCTGCCCGGCTTCGGTTTCACCACCGTCCCGGCCGAGCGCGGTTACGTCTATTCGTTCGATGCGCTGGCACGCACGGTCGGCGCCTTCGTCGACACGCTCGGCCTCGATCGCTTTGCGATTTATGTGTTCGACTATGGCGCGCCGGTGGGGCTGCGGCTCGCGCTGGCGCGGCCGGCACAGATCACCGCGATCGTGTCCCAGAACGGCAATGCCTATGAGGAGGGCCTCAGCGATGTCTGGAATCCCCTCCGCGCCTACTGGAGCGAGCCGACACCGGCGAACCGCGATGCGCTGCGCGGTTTCCTCACCCTCGATGGCTTTCGCTTCCAGTACCTGACCGGGGTCGCCGACGAGGCAGCCGTCGCCCCGGAATCCTACACCCTCGACGTCGCGCTGCTGGAGCGTCCGGGCAACGCCGAGATCCAGCTCGACCTGATGCTGGACTACGCTTCGAACGTTCGCCTCTACCCCTCGTTCCAGGCCTATTTCCGCTCGGCCAAGCCGCCGCTGCTGGCGATCTGGGGGCGGCACGATCCGTTCTTCATCCCACCCGGCGCCGAGGCCTATCGCCGCGACAATCCGAATGCGCGGGTCGAGCTGCTCGACACCGGGCACTTTGCGCTGGAGACCCATGTCGAGGAGATCGCCGCGGCGATCGACGACCTCCTGAGCGCTGCGACAACGCGCTGAGCAGCCCGCAAACGCCTACGACCGGCACCGTATTCACGGTGCCGGTCGCAGAGCGTCGATCAGCAGAGCAAAGACGCGCTGGCGTCAGGACACCGGGGTCCAGGTACCGTCGGGATTGCGACAGGCCGTGCCGCGCGCAATCTCCGGGCTGCCGTTGATATAAATCGTGTGGGTATAGGAGCGGCACTTGGTGCCGCGCTGGTCATAGGCCGGCCCGGGCACGATGTTGCCGTAGCGACCGCTGTCGGGGTTGCGCCACGCCACCGCGGCGCCGGAACGGCCGCGCTCCAGCGCATTCATCTCCGCCTCATAGGCGTAGCGCTTGTCCTGGTCGTCGAGCGAGGCGCCGATGCGGTTGCCGATCAGGCCGCCGATCGCGGCGCCGGCAAGCGCAGCGCCCACCCGTTCACCAGTTCCGCCGCCGATGGTCGATCCGATCAGCGCGCCCGCCAGGGCGCCTCCGACCGTGCCGGCATTCTCCTTCGGCCCGCCGTCCGAGGCGCAGCCCGCCAGGGCAAGCGCCATGACCGAGGCCAGAACGATCTTCGTCTTCGACATAAGTCCCCCTTGTACAGCGCCCCTGCGGCCCGAAGTCTCGCAGGAACAGGAAGCCTTGCAGGAACAGAACGAATGCGGCGGAAAGTCGGCCGCGGCCAGCGGCAAGCTCAAGCGGCTGGCAGCACCAGCTCGGCCCGCAGCCCGCCGATCGGCGCACTGTCGAGGGCCAGGCGGCCGTGGTAGAGCGCCGCGAGGTCGATGACGATCGAGAGCCCGAGGCCCGATCCCGGCTTCGACTCGTCCAGCCGCTGTCCGCGCCGCGCCACCTGCGCCCGCTCCGCCGGCGCCAGCCCAGGCCCGTCATCGTCGACCACGATGCGGAACATCGGCGGCCGGTCGGACGTCGCAGCCTCCGTCAGAATTTCGATCGACACCCGCGAGTGCGCCCACTTGCAGGCGTTGTCGACGAGGTTGCCGACCATCTCCTCGAGATCCTGCCGTTCGCCTCGAAACTTCGGCTGCGCATCGCCCTCCACGTCGATGGCGATGTCGCGATCGCGATGGATCTTCTCCATGGTGCGGCGCAGGCCATCGATCACCGGCGCGACCTCGGTCACCGTGCCGACAACCGTGACGCGGGCCGCAATGCGCGCCCGCTCCAGATGATGGGCGACCTGGCTGCGCATCACTTCAGCCTGCTCCAGCACCTTGGCCGCGAACAGATCGTCACCATGGACATTGGCCTCGTTGACGATCACCGACAGCGGCGTCTTGATCGCATGGGCGAGATTGCCGACATGGGTGCGGGCGCGCTCGACGATCTCGCGGTTGGCCTCGATCAGTGCATTGGTCTCGCGCGCCAGCGGCGCGATCTCGACAGGAAACCGCCCCTCGAGCCGCTCCGCACGGCCGGAGCGGATCGCAGCCAGCGATTCCGAGATGCGCTTGAGTGGCGCGAGGCCGAACCGCACCTGAAAGATGGTGGTGAAGACCAGGACCAGCGTCAGCGTGAGGAAGGTGCCGCCGAGATAATAGTCGAAGGTACGGGTCTCGTCGAAGATCTCGGTGGCGTCGCCGGCCACGGTGACCAGGAACTTGCCGTCGCTGCCGAAGTCGACCTGCCGCTCGACGATGCGCAGCCGCTGCTCCTCCGGCCCATTGACATAGCCGAGGCGCACGCCGGCCGCGGTCAGGGTGCCGGTGGCATCGTCAAGCTTCGGCAACTGCTTGTCCCACAGCGAGCGCGACGAGCGCACGTCGGGCTTGTCACCATCGACCCGGCCGATCTGCCAATACCAGCCCGACAGCGGAATCTCGAACAGCGGCTCACCCAGCGACTGGAACTGGCGCTCGCCGGTGCTGTCCTCAGGCGTCGCCGCTTCCGCGATCAGGGTGCGCAGATAGAGATTGAGGCGACGGTCGAACGAACGTTCGACCGCCTGGCGATACACCGACGACAACACGAAGCCGGTGATCACCAGGATCACCACCACCCACGCGGTCGCCGACAGGAACAGGCGGGTGGCGAGCGAACTACCGCGCATCGACCGGAGGCGTCAGCATGTAGCCCAGCCCGCGCACGGTCTGGATGATGTCGACATCGAGCTTCTTGCGGATGCGGCCGACGAACACTTCGATGGTGTTGGAGTCGCGATCGAAGTCCTGGTCGTAGAGATGCTCGACCAGCTCGGTGCGGGAGACCACGCGGCCGGCGTGGTGCATCAGGTAGGCCAGCAGGCGATACTCGTGCGAGGTCATCTTGATCGGATTGCCGTCGACACTGACGCGGCCGGTCCGGGTATCGAGACGCACCGGACCGCAGGTCAGCTCGCTCTGCGCGTGCCCGGTGGCGCGGCGCAGCAGCGCGCGGATGCGCGCCAGCACTTCCTCGAGATGGAAGGGCTTCGGCACATAGTCGTCGGCGCCGGCATCGAAACCCTGCACCTTGTCGCTCCAGCGATCGCGCGCCGTCAGGATCAGCACCGGCATGGTCCGGCTGTTGCGGCGCCAGGCTTCCAGCACCGAGATGCCGTCCATCTTCGGCAGGCCGATGTCGAGCACGACCGCATCATAGGGCTCGGTGTCACCGAGGAAATGTCCCTCCTCGCCGTCGAAGGCGCGGTCGACCACATAGCCTGCATCGGTCAGCGCGGTGGTGAGCTGACGATTGAGATCGGGATCATCCTCAACGACAAGAAGGCGCAAGATCGTCTCCGCAACATTCGACCGGCGAGATTGCCGTATCCAACAAGACCCTTTCCGGGGTGAATGCCCGATGAACGGCGAATTGCACGCAACCTTACATTTTTGTCACGCAACGCTCTGTCGCGCGGCCGGCTTGTCAACGCGATCGCTTCGACCACGTCTGATCGAATCCCACCCTATCACGTCATCGGCGCCTGCGTCGTGCCAAGCGGCACGTTGACAGGCGGCAGCGGCGATGCTCTGTCCCCCAGTCATGCTTCGCCGCCTGCCGTTGCTCCTCGCCGCCGTCCTGTCGATCGCCTCGCCTGCCGCCGCCATGGTCGGCGGCGCCCCTGCCGACGCTGCCGCGACGGCGGTGGTCACCATCGTCGGTTCCCGCGGCAACTTCTGTACGGGCGCATTGATTGCGCCTGATCTCGTGATGTCGGCAGCGCACTGCACACTGCCGGGCGCGACCTACAAGATCGTCGACTACGATACCGGCAAGCAGCCGCGGCTGCGCGACGTCAGGCGCGTCGCGGCCCATCCGGACTTCAATGTGCAGGGGATTTTGGCACACCGCGCCAGTGCCGACGTCGCCTTGCTGCAGCTCGCCGCCCCGATGACCGGGCGCACTGCCGCCCCCTTCGGCGCACCTCGCCCGCCGCTCGCCGCCGGCAACGGCTTTACCGTCTCCGGCATCGGCGTCACCGTGCAGGGTGATGGCCGCAGCGGCGGCGTGGTGCGCAGCGCGGCACTGGTCGCCACCGGCCAGCCGGGCACACTGCAGATCCGCCTGGTCGATCCGGCCACCAACAATGCACGTCCGGGACTCGGTGCCTGCACCGGGGATTCCGGAGCACCGGTGTTCGAAAACCACAACGGACGCCCGACGATCGTCGGCGTGGTCAGTTCGTCGACGGGCGCCGACAATGTTGCCGGCTGCGGCGGCCTCACCGGGGTGACGCCGCTGACGCTCTACCGGGACTGGATTCAGCAGACCGCGCGCGGCTGGAACATCAGCCTGCCGGCGGTCCCCTGACCGGAACCGGCCGCCCTAGCCCTGCGGCTTCTGCGACGGCATGGAGGCCGCCTTGGCACGGAAAGCCTTGGCCAGCGTTTCCAGGATCTCGCGGTTGGCCACGAACATGTAGGGCCCCTGCTCGGTCTCGAACGCGATGCCGACCACGGTCGGATCCAGGGTGTTGTCCACCAGCTGGTAGCCCTTCAACGGCAGGGCCAGCCTGTCCTTCGGATTGTCCTGCACCTGTTCGCTCCCGCTTGGCTGGATGGATGATGGCGCGGACTTAGACAAGAAAGCCGCCGACGCCAAGCCCCTTGAGGACCGGCAGCGGCTGAAACGGGCCCGGCGGGGCCTATTCAGCCATATCGACCGACGGCTTCGGCGCATCGCCGAGCGGCCGCTCGAACATCAGCGCGATCGCCAGCGCACCGGTACCGAGCATCACGGCTGCGGCAATGAAAACGTAGCGGAACGCGGCGATCATCTCCGGTCGCGAGGTCGCACCGAGATCGGGATGCTCCAGCATCCCGGACGAGGCGCCACCGAGTGCGGCAAGCAGGATCGCGGTGAACAGCGCCACCGTCACCGCGGCCATCAGCGAACGGAAGAAGTTCATCGCGCCGGTCACGGTCCCTACCAGATGACGGGCGACTGCTGCCTGCACCGAAACCACCGCCACGGGGAATGTGGTGCCAAGACCGAGCGCGAGCACCGCCAGCAGCGTCAGCAACGCCCATAACGGCAGCGGCGTGATGATCGCCAGCAGCGCCGCCATCACCGCGCCGACCGAGAGGCCGAGCAGCGACACCCACTTGTAGTGCTTCATGTACATCATCACCCGGCCGGCGGCGGTGGCGCCGGGCACCGACAGCGCGACGATCGGGATCAGTGCCAGCCCCGCCTCGCTCGCGGTCAGGTGATAAACGGACTCGTAGTACATCGGCATGTGCACGGTGAGCCCGACCAGCACCCCGATGGCACACGCCGCCGCGGTGATCGCGTAGGGCACGATCGGCCCTGTCAGGAGCGGCAGCGGCAGGAACGGCTCGTCGGCGCGCCGCGCGTGCCAGACGAACACGCCCGACAGGCTGAGCACGGCGCCCATCAGCGCCAGCAGCGTCGGCGACAGCCATGCATACTTGTTGCCGCCCCAGGTCAGCACCAGCAGGAAGGTGATCGCCGCCGCCATCAGCAGCAGGCCGCCGACAAGGTCGAGCTTGCGCGGCCGATGGTGGATCGGCAGCTTCCTCATCTTCGGCAGCAGGATGCCGGCGGCGAGCAGCACCAGCGGCACGTTGATCCAGAAGATCACCGACCAGTGCAGATGCTCGGCGATGACGCCCCCCAGCACCGGGCCGCCGATGCCGGCGGACACCCACACCATGCTGAAGAACGCCTGATACTGCGCGCGCTGGCGCGGGGTGATGATGTCGGCGAGCACGGTCTGCACCAATGGCAGGATGCCGCCGCCGCCCAGCCCCTGCAGGAAGCGGGCGAGCACGAGAATCAGTAGGTTCGGCGCCAGCGCGCACAGCACCGACCCGACCAGGAACAGCCCGAGCGCCGTCATCATCATGGCGCGGCGGCCGTAGATGTCGCTGAGCGAGCCGAACACGGGGGCAACCGAGGTCGACGACAACAGGTAGGCGGTGATCACCCAGGACAGGTTGGTGACATCGAGGAACTGGCGCCCGATGGTCGGCAGCGCGGTGGCGACGATGGTCTGGTCGAGCGCCGTCAGGAACATCGCCACCATCAGGCTGATGACGATGGTGCGGACCTCGGCGTGAGAGAGCGAATGCAGCGCCGGCGCGGCGGCGCCGACGGACGGCGCGACCGCGAGCCTCGCCTCGCGCGAAGCTGCGCCGGCGGTGGGTGCGGCAATGCCGTCATCGTCCGCGGAAACGCGGTGGGCCCGAGCAAGATTGTCCATGGAACTCCGCGGCACACAGGGGCCGCAAACCACGTGAGAATACGTGCCCGATATCTAGCAAAGCCGTGCCTGGCCCATAAGGCGGTTTGCAGCATGGCCCTACCCGCCAGCCGCATCCCGGACACCGGATTGTGATCCCGTCCTACCTTCTGGGCGGCAGCTTGCGCGGCCGCCTGACGCCGCGGGCCCCCCTCGGCAGCAGGCCGGGCCAGCTCACGATATGGTCCTCGAGGTCGGCGTCGTCGACCTCGTCCTCGCTGGCCGGCACCCGTCCCCGCACCGAGACGCCGGCCTCGTGCACCGTGCCGGGATCGCCGGACACCAGGGGATGCCACCAGTACAGGTCACGCCCTTCGGCCACCAGACGATAGGCGCAGCTCGGCGGCAGCCAATTCAGGGCGCGCACATTCTCGGCCGTCAGGCGAACGCAATCGGGGACCCGGGCGGAGCGATTCGCGTAGTCCTTGCAAGCGCAGGTGTTCGCATCCAGCAGGGTGCAGCCGACATGGGTGAAGTAGATCCTGCCGGTGTCCTCGTCTTCCAGCTTCGACAGGCAGCAGCGCGCGCAGCCGTCGCACAACGACTCCCATTCGGCGTCGGACATCTCTTCCAACGTCTTGGTTTTCCAGAAGAAATTTTCCTGCCCCGAAACCGGGCCGGAGTCGTCCGCCATGGCCGTCGAAAATCCGTGCTGATGCGCTGTCCGCCTGTTCTAGGCAGCCCCGCGGCGAAGGGAAAGCGGCAACTGTCACGGCCTTCCAAAAACCGGGGACGGCGTGAACCGTATCCGCAGAATCTTCAAGTCGAGCATTGGTTTATGCCCGGCGCTCGGCTAGAAGGTGACGGCTTCCCGGCGGCGGGCGGTGCCGCCTTAGGGTTGCCTCATCGCATCCGCATCGTCTCACAGCGCCGTCGCCCGTGAGCGGCGCGAAGCTGATCGAAGGTTCCGGTGCGCGATCGTCAACGGAAGAACTGGAAGACGTGGATCCGGCATTTCCTGCTGGACCTCGACGCGCGCATCGATTCCACCCTGTTCTCCTCCGGCGCGGGCATCCGCGAGCTCTTCGAGCGGTTCTCGACCTTCATGGACCGCTTCTATGTCGGACGCTGGAAGCGCTGGGTGATCGTCGAGCCGCTGTCGGAGATGGCGACCATCGGCCTCGGCGGCCTGATCCTGATGCTGGCCCTCGCCGTGCCCGCCTTCCGCGAGACCGCCGACGAGGACTGGCTGAAGAAGTCCGACCTCGCCGTCACCTTCCTCGACCGCTACGGCAACGTCATCGGCAGCCGCGGCATCAAGCACAACGACTCGATCCCGCTGGAAGAGTTTCCCGACCACCTGATCAAGGCGACACTGGCGACCGAGGACCGCCGCTTCTACGACCATTTCGGCATCGACATCGCCGGCACCGCCCGCGCCCTCGTCACCAACGCCCAGGCCGGCGGCGTGCGCCAGGGCGGCTCCTCGATCACCCAGCAGCTCGCCAAGAATCTGTTCCTGTCGAACGAGCGCACCATCGAGCGCAAGGTCAACGAGGCGTTCCTCGCGATCTGGCTTGAGACCCGCCTGACCAAGAACGAGATCCTCAAGCTCTATCTCGACCGCGCCTATATGGGCGGCGGCACCTTCGGCGTCGATGGCGCGGCGCACTTCTACTTCAACAAGTCGGCGCGCGACGTGAACCTCGCGGAAGCGGCGATGCTCTCCGGCCTGTTCAAGGCGCCGACCAAGTATGCCCCGCACATCAACCTGCCGGCCGCCCGTGCCCGCGCCAACGTCGTGCTCGACAACCTCGTCGAGGCCGGCTTCATGAGCGAGGGCCAGGTGTTCGGCGCCCGGCGCAATCCCGCCACCGCCGTCGACCGCCGCGACGAGAACTCGCCGAACTACTACCTCGACTGGGCGTTCGACGAGATGCGCCGGCTGGTTGCGACCTTCCCGAAATCCTACACCGAGCGCGTGTTCGTGGTGCGCACCGCCATCGACATGAACGTGCAGCGCGCGGCGGAGGGCGCGATCGAGAACCAGTTGCGCCAGTTCGGCCGCGACTATCACGCCACCCAGGCCGCCACCGTGGTCGGCGATCTCGACGGCGGCGTGCGGGCCATGGTCGGTGGCCGCGACTATGGCGCCAGCCAGTTCAACCGCGCCGTCGACGCCATGCGGCAGCCCGGCTCGTCGTTCAAGCCCTACGTCTACACCACCGCACTGTTGAACGGCTTCAAGCCGACATCGACCATCGTCGACGGCCCGGTGTGCATCGGCAACTGGTGCCCGCAGAACTACGGCCGCTCGTACTCCGGCACGGTGACGCTGACCCAGGCGATCACCCGTTCGATCAACGTGGTGCCGGTGAAGCTGTCGATCGCGCTCGGCGGCAAGGACGGCCCGAAGGCCGGCCGCGCCAAGATCGTCGAGACCGCGCGCAAGTTCGGCATCAAGGCGCCGCTGCCCGACACGCCGTCGCTGCCGATCGGCTCGGACGAGGTCAGCGTGGTCGAGCACGCGATCGCCTACGCGACCTTCCCCAACAAGGGCAAGGCGGTGGCGCCGCATGCGGTGCTCGAGGTCCGCACCGGCGCCGGCGACCTGGTGTGGCGCTGGGATCGCGACGGCAAGAAGCCGTCGCAGGCGATTCCCGCCTCGGTCGCCGCCGACATGGCCGGCATGATGAGCCACGTGGTCGAGGAAGGCACGGCGCGGCGCGCCCAGCTCGACGGCATTCCCGCCGCCGGCAAGACCGGCACCACCAACAATTTCCGTGACGCCTGGTTCGTCGGCTACACCGGCAACTTCACCTGCGCGGTGTGGTACGGCAACGACGACTATTCGCCGACCAACCGCATGACTGGCGGCTCGCTGCCGGCGCAGACCTGGCACGACATCATGGTGGTGGCGCACCAGGGCGTCGAGATCCGTGATCTGACCGGCGTCGGCGCAGGCAAGAAGCTGCCGCCGGACGCGGCGAGCGCCTCCGCGAAGGCGCCCGAGGTCATGCCGGGGCCACCGCCGGTGCTGACCCGGCGCGGCGCCGACATCCTGGTGCGGGTCGAGAAGATGATGGACGATGCGGCGAAAACCGCCGCCCGGACATCGGAGAACGATCAGGCCAAACCGGCTGCCCCGCCCAGGCCATCGACGTCGAGCGCGCTGCCGTTCCCCGACAGCTTCGCCTCCGCAGCGCCGCCGACGCCACAGATCGGTGGCGGCGCGCCGCCTGCGGCGCGCAAGAACTGACCCGCCGATGACAACGGTGTGACGTGCGGCTGATCCTGTCCTCCCTGCTGGCCTTGATGCTCGCGACCGCGGTTGGCCTCGGCGCGACCTGGGTGACCGCGACGCGCGGCGTCAATGTCGGCACCCTGACCATCGGCGCATGGACCGCGAGACCGCGCACCGGCTCGAGCGATATCGACCCCTATGCTCGCGCCAGCATCGCGCGCAGCGGTGAGCTGCCGGTCGGCACCGGTGACGGCATCGCCTTCACCGCCCGCGCCGACGATGGCAAACGACCGCTCGACGGCCGCTGCGACGTGGTGGTCAGCGGCGTCACCCCGGCCGCCCGGTTCTGGACGCTGACGCTGTACGATCCCAAGGGCCAGCTCGTCGCCAACGGGATGAATCGCTACGGCTTCACCAGCCAGGAGATCGTGCGCGGCTCGGACGGTGCATTCGAAATCCGCATCACCTCCCGCGCCCGCGCCGGCAACTGGCTGCCGACCGGCGGCATCGACCGCTACGTGCTGATGCTGCGGCTGTACGACACCCCTGTGGGGGTCGCCACCCGCACCCAGCGCGACGCCCCGATGCCAGCGATCACCACCGTGGGGTGCCCATGATCCGCCTGCTGTTCACGCTGGTGGCCGGCCTGCTGCTTGGCGCTCTCGTGCATCTCGTCAGCGTGCTGGCTCTGCCGCGCATCGCCAGCCTCGATGCCTATTCGCGCCTCACTCCGATCACAGCGGTGAACAGCGTCACCCAGCTCCCCGCCGCCGAGCCGGGCAGCACCTTGATGCCCTACATGGATCCGGCGTTCGCCGTCGCGGCTTGCCGCTACGACCTGTCGAAGGGGTCGATCAAGCTCACCGTGCCGGTGAGCCAGGCCTACACCTCGGTGTCGTTCTACACCCGCAGCGACGTCGCCTATTACGCCATCAACGACCGCTCCGCCGGCCGCAAGGTGATCGAGCTCGACCTCATGACCGAGGCGCAGCATGCCGAAGTGCCGGAGGACGAGGAAGTCACCGCCGCCGACCGGCTGATCATCGATTCCCCGACCACCACCGGCCTGATCGTGCTGAAGGCCCTCGCACCCGAACCCGGCCTGATGACCCAGGCCCAGGCATCCCTCGCCGCCGCGACCTGCAAGCTGCAGACCACGCCCGTCGCCGCGCGCTGACCACGCCGCAATCAGGGCCGTCCACAGAGGCAGCGCTCATAATCCTCGGGATCATGGCTGTTGAAAATCACCACCTCGGCGTGATGTGACGCGTTGAGCTGGCGCAGCCGCTCCTGGTTGGCCACCCGCGCCGCACGATCGATGTCGGCCTTGCGCTGAAAAAATCCCAGCACCAGCGGCGTCGACAGCGGCGGATTTTGGATCTGGCCATGGAAGAAGTAGCTGTCGCCGGCGTGCAGCAGCCATTTGTCCTTGGCGCGCACCGCGATGCCGCAGTGACCCGGCGTATGCCCCGGCAGCGGAATCATCAGGATGTCCGGCTCGCGGTCGCCGAGCGCCCGGACGCCCTTGAAGCCGAACCAGTCCTCGCCGCCCTCGCCATAGAACAGCCAGTCCGGACCGTGCTGCCACTGGCCGGCGATGTATCGCCCCTTCGGCGCACCACGCTGCCGCACCGCCATCTCGTGCTCGGCGCGGTGGACATGCACTTTGGCGTGGGGAAAATCCGGCACCCCACCGGCGTGATCGCGATCGAGATGGGTCAACAGCAGGTGGCGGACATCCCGCGGCGCATACCCCAGCGCCTGCACCTGCCGCACCGCGGTTTCCGCCGGATCGAGCCGCGGCCGCGTCTGCCGTACCCAGCGCCGGCCGAGCCGATCGGCATCCGCGATGTCGTCGAGGCCGATGCCGGTATCGACCAGCGCGAGGCCGTCGGCGGTCTCGATCAGCAGGCAGTGGCACACCATTCGCGCGCGCTGGAAGATGCTGCCGGTGCCGTTGATCAGCCGCTGGCCGATAGGGCACATGGTGCCGGTATTGAGATGATGGATGCGCATGCCCTACCCTTTCCTGAACAGGCCGGCCCTGGCTTGCCATCCGCGGAACCATAGGTAAATTATTGTTATTCGATATCTGTCATAGGTATGGGCTATGGATATCCGCGAGTTACGCTATTTCGCGGCGGTCTTCCTCGAACGCAATCTCACCGCGGCAGCGCGGCGCTGCTTCGTGTCGCAGCCGTCGATCTCCACCGCGGTCGCCAGCCTCGAGGCGGAGCTCGGCACCACTCTCTTCATCCGTCACAAAAAGGGCGTCTCGCCGACCGCGGCGGCCGAGCAATTCTACGCCGTCGCACGGCGCATCATCGACGACACCGATGCCGCACGGCGGCTGTTCCAGGCGCCGGTGCCGCGGCCGACGCTGACACTCGGCCTGATGCGCACGCTCGACATCCCGCGCGTCGTCGCCCTGATCAAGCCGATCACCGCGGACGGCCGCATCCATCTGCGCCTCGTCGGCGCGGGTGACCGTGCGGATGCCCGCATCGTCACGCGCACCATGGTGAAGCCGCGCGAACACTTCCTGGCGCTGTGGTCGGAGCGCTATGTCGCCGCGCTGCCGCCGTCACATCCGCTGGCTCTGAAGGAGCGGTTGCGCACCACCGATCTCGCCGGCGTGCCGCTGATCGACCGTTGTCATTGCGAGCAGAGCGCATTCTTCCGCCGTCGCGGACGCCGGCAGCCGGCTGCCGCGATCGCGGAGTCCGAGGATTGGGCCATGGCGCTGGTCGCCGCGGGCATTGGCGTCGCCATCGTGCCCGAAGGTGTCGCGCGGGCCCAGCCGAACGTGGCGGTCCGTGACATCGCCGATGTCGACGTCACACGACAGGTTGGCCTCGCCTATGGCGCGGCGCGCGCGCCCACCGCCGCGCTGCAGACCCTGATCGGCCTGATCGCGCCGGCACGCAGGACGACACGGCGGCGCGCGGCCGCCTGACGTCACCAGCCGTCGCCGCCACCGCCGCCTCCGCCACCGCCCGACGAGCCACCGCCGTCGGAGCCGCCGCTGCTCGATGGATCGCTGCCGCTCGATCCCGGCGGCGTCGATGCGGATGAAATGGTCTGGGACAGATTATGGCCGAGATAGCTGGCGAAGCTGGCCGGATCGTGCGCGTGGTCGCTGCGCCCCTCGTACCAGTCGCGGGTAGTGGCGGCGAGCGCGGCGGCGGCCAGCACGCCGGCAAAACGCTTCGCCCAGGCGTTCTCGACGTCGAGTGCGACCGCATACGGCAGGAAGCGCTCGAACAGCTCCGGTGTCTTGCCCGGCGGATTGAGCGCGTTGAGGCGATCCTCCTCAGCGACGCCGAGATACTGGCGAAAACCTTCGATCTGATCGGTGATCGCCTGCCCTTCGGCGGTGTGCGCCTTCATCCAGCTGAACGCCGACGACGACAGCGGCACCAGCACCAGCGGCAGCGCCGCCGGCAACGCCTGCGTCCAGCCATGCACATTTTCAGTGATGAGCTGATAGCCGCCGCTGCCGACCAGGAACGAGAACACGCACCCGAAGATGAGCAGTGCGAACGCACCGATGCTGCGCGGCAGACCGGCAACCATCAGCAGCGTCAGCACGATCAGGGCCGGCACGAACGACAGCATGCCGACCAATGTCGCCGCGCCCTGGTCGATACCCCAGCCGATGAACACCGAGACCAGCACCGCCGCGATCACCGCCAGCGACGCCAGCAGGCCGCGGATCGACCAGCCGCGGTTGTCATGGAACATGCGCCCTTCGAACTGCGCCGTCAGTGCGCTCTTCAAGGCATCCCGCGCCGTCTGCAGGATGACGCAACTCGACTGATCGAGATCGACCGGAGAGGTCCGGTTGCCGAACATCGACGTCACGATCGCTTGCTCATCGGGAGACAGAGGTTTGCCCCCCGCGCGCGGCACAATTTGCAGATCCTTGTTCCTCTCCGCCAGCTTGATGTGGCCCTGCACGCCAAGATCGATCAGCGCCGCGGTGAAGGCCTTGTCGTCCATTGCCATGCGCGCGACATAGCGCACGGCCGCTGGCGACAAGCCTCTGGGCGGTCCGAACAGCGGCACGATGGTGCCGTGCCGCGGACCGCGCCCGACCTGTCGCCAGGCCGAGAGATAGTAGCCGGCGATCAGCAGAAAACCGAGCACGGTGGCGCCGAGCGGCAGGTTGTCGAGCAGCCAGTTCGTGGCTTTCGACGCCGTGCCCGGCGGAGTGACGATGCCCTTCTGCCAGCCGGCCGCGACCGTCAGGCCATTGCGCGGCGGCAGCGGCTGCGTGGTGCGAAACACGATCAGCCCCGGCTGCTGCTCGAGCACGAACGCATCCTTGCCGGTGGCGCCCTGCGGCCCGGTGTAGAACGCCGACTGCCGGATCGGCACCGCTTCAGGGAGGTGGATACGCGCTTCCGCCGCATCGATCGTAAAGCTCCAGCCGTTGCCGGTCGCATTCCAGTACAGTTCGTCGAAATCGCCGAAGAAGCCGACCTGCCGGGTGGTGCGATAGGTGATGACATAGGTGTGGCTGCCGTTCGCCAGCAGCGTGTCGGCACGGCCGATCCGCACCCGCATGCCGTTGCCGAACCGCTCGCTGCTATAGGGCTCCACCGCACCGTCCCGCGTCACCGCGCGGACGTCGAACCCGACCTCCACCCTGGTGCCGTCGCGGTTGGCATAGCTGGTCGGGAAGTCGCGCAGGATGCCGCGCTTGATCGACTGTCCCTCGGCCTCGACCGTGATGGTCTCGGTAACGTCGAGGTCGCCATTGCGCTGCACCGTGACATCGCTGACGAAACGGGTGATCCGCTCGCCGGCGGCCGCCGGCACGAGCGCCGCCGTCAGCCAGAGCGCAACGGCGATGACCGCCGACCTGCAGAGATGCGTCATCGTTCAGGCTCCCGACAAACTGACTTGCGGCACCGCCGCGGAGGCCGCATCAATCTCGAAGAAGTGCTCCTCGTGCCAGCCCAGCAGCCGTGCGATCACGACATCGGGAAACGACTGAACCGCGATGTTGAAGTCACGGACGGTGCCATTGAAATAGCGGCGGGCCATTTGCAGCTGGTCCTCGATCTCGGCCAGTTGCTCCTGCAGCGCCCGGAAGGTCTGGTCGGCCTTGAGCTGCGGATAACCTTCGGCGACCGCCAGCAGCCGGCCGAGCGATCCCTGCAGGGCGTGCTCGGCGGCAGCCTTCTGCACCGTGCCATCGGCGGCGAAACTCGACGCCCGCCTGGCGGTGATATCCTCGAACACGCCGCGTTCGTGAGCGGCGTAAGCCTTCACCACCTCGACGAGGTTGGGAATGAGGTCGCTGCGCCGGCGCAGTTGCACATCGATGCCGCTCCAGCCCTCGCGCATCAGATTGCGCTGGCGCACCAGGCGGTTGAAGATGACGACGGCGACGCCGGCAAGCGCCACCAGCGCAGCCAGCACGATCCACTCGGTTCGCATCGGAAAACTCTCGCCAGTGATCGTCCGTCGAAACCGCGCGGCGGCGGTCCGGCAGAACGGGTGTGCGAGCGTTAGTTGTCGCGGGCGGCTGCGAGGTTCAGCAGGATTTCGCTCTGCCGCTCAGCCCTTGACGGTGAGCACCTGGCCGATGACAGGGGTTGCGCCAAGGCCGGCGGCTGAGCGGGCCGCAAGCTCCGTGATCAGGCGATCGGCTTCCGCTGCCAGGCCGTCCGGCGCATGGATCACGAGGCGCTCCAGCGCCCAGCGGTAGGAGGCGACGCGCTGCTGAATACAGATCCCGACCCATTGCACGACCAGCGCATTCTCCTTCATCCGCGCCAGCGCGTCGGCGCGCTCGCGCGCCTCGAGGTCGGTGATGTAACGCAGGCTGGCGCCGCGCTTCTGGTCGAAGTCGGCGACACGCCCCGCAGTGGTGAAGAAGGGATCGAGCCGGGTCAGGTCGTTACGCACGTCGTTGATCAGCTGGCCATAGCGCGACGCGTGTGAGCGGTGCGGCTCGTCGATCAGCTGGCGGCCATAAAAGGTGGGATCGAAATGCACCTTGCGGCGCCAGGGCGCCGGAATCGGCTCATAGTCGCCGAACACGCCCTTCCAGTACGGGCGCGAGTGCGGCGGCTCGATGAAGGCATAGGCCTGATCGCGCAGCGTGCGCTCATAGTCGGTGAGCTGGAAGTCCGACGGCCGCCGCCCGATGCTGCCGGTGGCTTCCGCACCGACCCAGCGATGCATGTCATCATTGAGAGCGGAATCGCGGGTGCGCCCGAAATCACCGGTCGCGCAGCCACCCAGCATCATTGCCAGCACGACAACCGGCGCCAGCGGCGCACGCCTCACAGCGCGCGGGGGGCAGGGCCGAAGCCGCACAAAGCTCCTGGTTCGACAGGCACGCATGGCAGGAAATATCAGGACCGTGCGCGCCTGCGGCGGCGGCGGCCGGCGGTTGCCCCGTCGGCAGGATCACTACCACCGGAGGTCTCGTCGGCGTGTCGCTCGATCCGAACGACAGGAAGGATCAGCACCGTTCCCGTGCCTTCACGCGGCGCCTCATCCAACCAGGACCCCAGGCGACGCATGACCGCGTCTGCAGGGAAATCGATGATGGTGCCCATAGTCTGGTCTCCCCGCCCGCCGTCCTCACTCGCGCGACCCGAAGCGTGCAATGATTAAGAGCGGCTTATAGTTAATGACCTGTTAACATCCTGAATGATGTCAACAGGGTGCGGCAGGTGTGGCGCCGGGAGCGCAGTCGTGCCCGCCGAGCCGTGACGCGCCGGACAGAAGCGTGGCGATGACGGATTGAACCTCGGCATCCGTCTCGCCGTCTCATGGTGCATGGAACACGAACCACGGACGCGATCCGTCGCGATCCACGCGATGTGTGATGTGCGATCGAACGGAGACCTGTCATGGCGATCCTCGGCCTGTCCCAGTTCAAGTACACCACGGACTGGACCTACGAGACCTCCGAAGACACATCGGTCGGCCTGATCGGCACCTACTCCACCGGAACCGTGGTCCTCAGCAACAATGCCACAGGCGACGAGATGCGGATCAGCTACAAGGCGCTGTCCTGCTCGCTGAGCAAAGGCCTGCCCTTCGGCATCACGAAATCGCACTTCACCGATCCGAGCGGCGGCGTCGGGCCGGTCTGCAGCAACCGCTATTTCGATTCGATGTGCTTCCCCTGCCGCGGCTATATCCTGTCCGCGGGCGCCACCTTCGGCGAATCCGGTGAGGTTCTCGCCAAGATCTTCGACATGCCGCCGCCCAAACCCGGGCCGAACGGCGGCGGCGCAAGCATCTTCTATTTCGGCGCCTGGCCGTTCGCGGGCTTCCGCTGCTGGGGCCAGTTCACCGCGACCACTCCGGGCGGTGGCCTGAGCGCGGCGCTGGCGGGCTTCGGCATTGCCGATTGAGCCCCCTTTCCATTCGACCGCATTTGAACGAAATCGGTCAGGATCCCTTAGGGTTAAGTGCCTGTTAAAATGACGTCGCTAGTGTTGGCGGCCGGGAGGCCCTCTCGAGCGAATCGGGGATTCGGGAGACGGCTGCATATGAGCGATGACCACGTTTCCACCGATTCCAGGCCTTGACGGGCTGATCACACTCTCCCGCCGCGAAGGCGTCGACATCCGTCCGACGCTGCTGCGGGTGCTCACCGATCTCTATGTCCAGACCCCGTCGCACACGCCCGACGAGGAGCAACATTTCGTTGCGCTCACCTCCCGCCTGATCGACGAGGTCGACGATGCCACCCGTGCCGCCGTGCACGCCCGGCTGTCGATCTACCCGCGCACACCACGGGCGATCATGGACAAGCTCACCGCTCCCCCGCCAGCCGCACCGGCATGGACGATCCCGCAGGCACGCCGCGATGAGACCGGCGACCTCCAGGAGGCGCCAGCACTGGCGATGCAGCCTTCTGAGGCGTCCGAGCTGAACGAGATGTTCTTCAGGGCCGGCGCCGCCGAGCGCCTGCAGATCCTGCGCAGCCTCGAGGAAGCACCGCTGAAAGCCGCGCCGCGGATCGACGCGCGGCGCGCGGCGCGTGCGGTGACGGCGCTCGATCAGATGGCGCGGGAAGCGGACCTCATCGGCGTTACCGCAGAACTCACCGAAGTGCTGGTTCTGCCGAGCCGGCTCGCCCAGCGCATCGTCGAGGACCAGGGCGGCGAGCCGCTCGCCTGCGCGCTGAAGGCCATCGACATGCCCAGCGAGGCGTTTCAGCGCGTGCTGCTGTTTCTCGATCCTGAACTCGGCGCTTCGGTGACGCGGGTCTACACGCTGGCACGGCTGTACGACAAACTGAGCGAGCGCATGGCCCTGGTGATGCTGGCTGCCTGGCGTGGCACCTCGCTGGCGGGCCGCGCCAAACACCGCCCGATGCTCTATGATGACGAGCGTCAGCGCGCTCGCGCCACAGCCCAGCCGCGCGCCACCGTGCAGCCTGCGTCCACGCCGCTGCCGTCGCGGCAGCCGACGCGCGGCTGATATCCGCTATTTCGCGGCAAGCTCGAGGAAGTGCCGCCCTTCGCGGTCCTCGATCTCGACGATCCAGACGTCGGGATCGAACCGGATCTCCTTGGCGAGACGCTCCTCCACCGTGGCCTCCGGAACCGGCGCGGCCGAAAGCGGGGTGAAGACGCGCTCCACCGGGCGGCTGTTGTCATAGGCGGTCTGCGGCGCGGGGGTGAACAGCATGGCACTGCCGTCGAGCAGCGCCACCTTGACGAACACGGCCCCCGCCTCTTCGGCGCCGCGCCGGCGCACCGCGCCGAACACGCCATTGACCTGGCAGCGGCGCAGATACGCGGCCACCCAGATATTGGATTTCAGTCTCATGCCGCGACGATAAAGGAGCCCACCGATCGGACAAAGCCGTTTCTGCGACGCGACGGGCGCATGCCGTACATGCGCCGACGCCACGGTGGTGGACGGCTAGTCGATGGCGCGGCCGGTGACCGTGCCGAGCTCGCGCACCAGACGATCCGAGATCTGCCCCGTGACCGGGAGCCGACGCTCGCGCTCGAACTTCTGGATCGCCGTCTGGGTGTCGGTGCCGACGATGCCGGTCGGCTTGAGCTGGCCATAGCCGAAATCGGTCAGGGCGCGCTGCACGGCGGCGACACGGCGGGTCGAGACGATCAGGTCGCCGACCGGATCGCTGCGGGTGGCTGCGGGAATCGCAGCTGGCGGCCGCGCCACATTGGCGGCCGCAACCGGATGCGCAGCCGTCTTGATCGGCGCGGTGGTCGGCGCGGCCTCGGCCTCGACCGGCCGCGGCCGAGGCATCGGGCTCGCCGCCGGGACAGACGCGGTCTGCGCAACCGGCGCAGGGATGGACTGGGCTGCTGGCGCCGCCATTGCTGTCGGCGCGGCGGCCGGCGCATTCGCCGGCAATGCAAACGCGGTGTGGAACATCGGCGCAGGATGGCGGCCCGGCTGCAGGAACATGGCGTTGACGACAATTGCGCCGATCGCGACCGCCGCCACGCCGCCCGCCACCGTGTCCTTGGGGCTATGCAGCAGGACGCGCATCAGCAGATTGCGCTCGACCTCGACCTCCTCCACCACAGCCGGCTTGGCGCGGCCACGGCGGCGCGGCTGGATGTCGTCGTCGTCGATCACGAGGGCTTTAGGCACTTTTCTTCACCTGAATGTCTTGGCGTTCGGAACGTTGGGCCGGCGCGAGCGCCGTCACGTTGGAAGGTCTCGGCGTGGCCGCGGTGGCCTGGAGCGGCAGCAGGATGGTGACGGTCGTCCCCTCGCCCAGCCGGCTCGCAACCGTCATGTTGCCACCGTGCAGCTCCGCAAGGCTCTTGACGATCGACAGTCCAAGACCCGTGCCTTCGTGACGCCGCTGATAGGTCGTGCCGGCCTGGAAGAACGGCGCGCCGATCCGCTTGAGGTCGTCGCTGCTGATGCCGACGCCGGTGTCGGCCACCGACAGCACGAGGCGGGCGCCCTCGACCCAGGACGACACCGTCACGGCACCGCCGCGCTCGGTGAACTTGATGGCGTTCGACACCAGATTGAGCATGATCTGCTTGAACGCCCGCACGTCGCCGACGACCTCGGGCAGGTCGTCCGGCACCCGCGTGCGCAGTTCGAGCCCGCTCTCCCGGGCCTTCAGCGCCATCAGGTTGCAGCAGCTCACGATCGCCTCGCGCGGCATGAACGGATGCAGCGCGATCTCGAAATTGCCGGCCTCCATCTTCGAGATGTCGAGGATGCCGTTGACCACCGACAGCAGGTGCTGGCCTGACTCGTTGATCAGCGCAGCATATTCCTTGCGGCGCTCAGGCGTGATCATCAGGTCGTCCTCACGGACGATCATCTCGGAGAAGCCGATGATGGCGTTGAGCGGCGTACGCAACTCGTGGCTCATGGTGGCGAGGAAGCGGCTCTTTGCCGCATCGGCCCGCTCGGCCTCGACACGTGCCGCCTGCAGGGCCTCTTCCTGCAGCTTGCGCTCGGTGACGTCGCGCATCACGGCGACCACCTCGCCCTCCGCGTCGTCGGGCGCCACTTGCGAGCGCTCCATCGGACGGCAGCGCATTTCCACCCAAATCCAGCTTGCGCCGCCGGTGTCGCCGCGCGGCGCTTCGCGGCGCAGCCGGAACTCGACGCTGCGCGCTTCGCCGCCGCGCGCGGCATCCGACAGCGCCTTCAGATAGGCCGGGCGGTCGGCGACGTGAACGCGATCGAACAGCCCGTGCCCGTAGAGGCCGGCCAGTGGCCCGCCCAGCATCGCCTCGGCGGCCGGCGAGATGAACTGCACCGCGCCATTGCGGCGATGGCGGGAAATGACGTCGCTCATGTTGAGGGCAAGCAGGCGGAAGCGCTCCTCCTCCACCATCAACAGCTTGCTGCTGGTGCGCGCCAGCGATTCGGCGCCGAAAGCCAGCACCGCGGCGAACAGCGTCGCAGCCGCGATGCCGGCGGCCTCGAACGCCATGCCGGTGTGCGGCTGGACCTGCGAGGGCGGCAGCATGCCGGCGACTTCGACCAGCACCAGAACAGCCACGCAGGCGAGCGCGAGGCTGACAGCAAACCCGACCACGCGGCGTGACGCCGACAACGCCGCCTCGAGCGGCACCACGACCAGCCATGCCGCCGCGAACGACGAAATGCCGCCCGTCACCAGCGACACCGCCACCACCATGGTGGCGAGCGCGATCGACGACAGCACATGAGCGCTCTCGTAGCGGCCGGTGCGTGACAGAAAATAGGCGACGAGAATCGGAGCGATCAGCCAGGCATAGACCGCGACCTCGATCTCGGCCGGCGCGCCGCGTACGGCGAGGTAGATCGGCAGCGACGCAAGCGCCGCAAGGCTGCCCAGCAGGCGCGGCGCGATGAACGCGCGGTGCCGCGCGCTGGTCATCGCATCAAAGCGCGCCGACGGATGCAGCAGAGCGTCCAGATGCTCGCGAATTTTGTTCAGAACCGTCACGTTGTTCTCGCGCTTCGGCGTGGTCGTCACATGACGCGCCGGACCGCCCCCGTTATCGTTGCGCGATCGTGTCAGAGCGAGCTTAAGCGAACGCTAAAGCAGCGCTGCGCGGGTAGCAGGGCCGCGCCGCAAACGGACGTTGGCGGCGGAAAGCGGCGTCATTCGGCGCGAATGGTGAACGCAAGGTTTCCGCCCGTGGTCCGGTATGGTTTCGAAACCATGTACGCCCCGCGCGCGCATAGCGGCGCGCGCGGCGCAGGCCACGGCTGATGCCGGCGAATCGTTGTCGACAGATCGAATCGGATGCGCGGCAAAACAGCCGCGGACCATCAATCAAAAATTTACGGCGAACCAAATCATTCAAATTTTCGACAATTTGAACGGATCACCAAAACGCGGAATTTATCGACGGCTGGTACTGCTCGCCACAGATTGCGAGACCAATCGCAACGGGGTGAACGACAGTACGGGTGGCGAAATGTTTTTCCTGCTTCGCATGGCATTCTGGCTCGGGCTCGTGCTCGTGCTGCTGCCGACGGACAAATCTCAGGAGACTGCTGACATCAAGGCGCCGCAGCCGCAGGTGGGAGCCGCGGATGCGATCTCGGCGGCGACCGCAGCGGTGTCGGACATGAGCCAGTTCTGCACGCGCCAGCCCGGCGCCTGTGCGGTCGGCGGTCAGGCGGCGGCCGTGATCGGCCAACGCGCGCAAAACGGCGCCAAGAAGCTCTACAACATCATCACCGAGAAACGCGGCGACCACACCGGCTCGATCGGTCCGATGGAAGCGGCGCGCGGTGGTAGCGACACCCTCACCAGCGAAGACCTGCAGGCGGAATGGCGCGCGCCGGAGCCCGGCTCGACGCCCTCAGGCTAGGCGGAACCCGCTGCCCGCCCGCCGCCGCTGCGTTCCCGGCCTGGCCGAAAACGGCCCGGCGAGCGATCTTTTGCGTCGCCGAATATCGCTTTCGAGCGCCGGCGAACTCATATAAGTCTCGGATAAACGGATCCGGGACACGATGACGATCGACGAGATCAAGGACAATTTCGCCCTGCTGGACGAGTGGGATGACCGCTATCGCTATGTGATCGAGCTGGGACGCTCGCTCGCGCCGATGAGCGAACAGGATCATTCCGCCGAGAACAAGGTCCAGGGCTGCGCCAGCCAGGTCTGGCTCGCCCGCACCGTGCAGGCGGATGCGGCCGGCGGAACGCGGCTGCATTATGTCGGCGACAGCGACGCCCATATCGTTCGCGGTCTGATCGCGATCCTGCTGGCGCTGTATTCCGATCAGCCGGCGAAAGCCATTCTCGAAACCGATGCGGTCGCGCTGTTCGAGGAGCTGGGCCTTCGCGAGCACCTGACGCCGCAGCGCTCCAACGGTTTCCGCGCCATGGTCGAGCGCATCCGCCGCGATGCGCGTGAGGTGCTGGCGGCGGCCTGAGGCACATCCCGCCGGCCAGCCGCCGATCGCCTATCTTCGCCGCCGCCGCTGCTGGCCAAGCCCCATCTTCTTGGCAAGTTGGGAACGAGCCACCGCATAGCTCGGCGCCACCATCGGGTAGTCCGGCGGCAGCCCCCATTTCTCGCGATACTGCTCAGGGGACATGTTGTAGCGCGTGCGCAGATGGCGTTTCAGCGACTTGAACTTCTTGCCATCCTCCAGGCAGACCAGATAGTCCGAGGTCATCGACTTCTTGACCGGCACCGCCGGTTTTGCCGGCTCGGGCGCGGCCTCAGCATGGCCGGCCGCGACCCGCACCAGCGCCGCATGCACCTGATTGATCAGCGCCGGCAGCTCCGACGCCGACGTGGTGTTGTTGCTGACATAGGCCGAGACGATGCCGGCCGTCAGATCGATGAAGGTCTTGGCGGGGGCGTCGCTCATCGCTTGCATCTTCCATCACCAGCGGCCAATGCCGCGGCATTGCGAGATCAACCCGCGCGCGCGCTGGCCGAATACCTTCGATTATGTGCGTATGACTAAACGGGTGACAAGAACAACGCTGGCAACTGCGGGTTTTATTTGGAAACCCGCAGCGTTCGCCCGCCCCGCCGTGCGTCAGCCGCCTCGCTGCTCGAGATGCCTGCGCAGATCCTCGATCGACGCGAACCGCACCATGCCTTCTGGCATCTGCGCCTCGATCGAACCGTCCGAGTAGAGCGAGTAGGCCATGCCGTCGACCACGCCGGACTTCAGGACAGTCACCGGCGGCGCTTCGGCCGGGCGGCGGATCGGCGGCGGCATCGGGGCCGGCTTCACCTCCTCGGGCTCACGGCCGGTCCGGCGCGCCGCCCGCCCACGGTCGGGAACGGGCCAGGCATCGTCAAATGACGGATGCGGTTCCGTACTCTCCACCGGTTCCTCTGCGCTGGTCGCCTCGGCGTCCCCTTCGGGCGCCTCCCGCTCCCGTCGGGTCGACGTGAACAGCAGGTTCCGCCGCTTGCGTGCCGGCTCCTGGGCCGGCGGAGCCGGAACCGGCTCCGGAGCAGGCGCAGGTTCCGCAGCAGGCGTGGCACGGTCACGGACCGCGCGCTCGGCCTGCCAGGGCGGCAGGGCATCGGACGGACGGGATGGTTCAGGTCCGCGCGTCTCGGCGGCGGGGCGTGGAACGTTCGCGACAGGCGGTGCAGGGAACGGGTCTTGCCGGAGATCTGCGGGGGCGGCGGACGCCAGCGCCCGGGCGATCGACCGCAGTTCGCGCACCACGAGCCCGATCGCGATCAGCAGCGCGCCGGTGCAGGCCCCGAGTGCCCCCGTGACAATCAAGGTGTTGCCGAAACTGAACTCCTTCACCGGAATGCCGAAGCCGATCCCCAGAAGTCCAACAACAAGAATAACCAGTCCGGCTACAAAGAGCCCAAGCATTTGCAACTCCACGCCTACCGCCGCGGCAGCGCCCCTTGCCACGATAGCGTCATAATGTCGGAGGGAACAACCGACAATTGCGGACAATGCCTCTTTCTCAACACCGAGGGTTGTCCTCTCGTGTCAGTGAAAGACAACGCCGGCACACCGTGAGCGCGAGGTGGAACCGGACGCCTGCGACATTTCACCATGCCGCAAATGTTGCGCCGCATCAGGCCAATTGCGCCACAATTAGCAATTACTTGACGCGAATAGCGCGCTATATATGGCCCACTGGGGAAGATGAAGGCCTAAAATGGCAGAACGCTAAGGCCTCCGGGGGTCGCTGGGTTCAACAACTAATCATGTCATCGATAACGACTTCGGTCATTGAGTCGTCGCAGCGGCGCTCAATGGAACAGATTTGCGATGATCTGGCGTGGATCGCGCTCGGCATCGTCGCCATCATCGCCGGCCTGACCTTTCAGGACTACGGCCTGGGCTGGGACGACTATACCCACGCCGAGTATGCCGACCTGTTGCTGAGGATGTACGGCACCGGCTTCAAGGACACTGGCGCGCTGTCCTTCGCCAATCTCTACATGTATGGCGGCGGCTTTGACATGGCCGCGGCGCTCCTCAACAAGCTTGTTCCATTCGAGCTGTTCGAAACCCGACGCCTGCTCGGTGCCATCGTCGGCATCGTCGGTCTCGCAGTGACTTGGCGCGTCGGCCGGCGCGTCGGCGGCCCGATCGCCGGCCTCGCCACGCTGCTGCTGCTAGCGCTGTGTCCGACCTTCTACGGTCACATGTTCATGAACCCGAAGGATGCGCCGTTCGCCGTGGCGATGATCATCCTCGTGCTCGGGCTGGTGCGCCTCGCGCAGGAATATCCCAAGCCCTCGACGCACACGGTTCTGATCATCGGCCTCGGCGCAGGCCTTTCGATCGGCTCGCGCATTCTCGGCGGCCTCGCCCTGATCTACGCGCTGGTCGGCTTTCTGCCGCTGTGGATCGCCGATGTCCGCACCCAGGGCCTGCGCGAAGCGGCGCATCGCTTCGCCCATGTCTGTTATGTGCTTCTGCCAGGCCTCGTGCTCGGCTACCTGGTGATGGGCCTGATCTGGCCCTGGTCGATCATCGAAATCGGCAATCCGTTCCATGCGGTGACCTACTTCTCGCATTTCTTCGAGAAGCCCTGGAAGGAGATGTTCGACGGCGCGCTGGTGTCGGTGCCGGACATGCCGTGGTCCTACCTGCCGACCCTGTTCGCGCTGCAGCTGCCGGAGATTCTGATCGGGCTCGCAGCGGCCGGTGTCGCCGGAACCATGCTGGCACTGCTGCGCCCGGGCACCGCGCCGAAACGGCGAACGGTGCTGCTGGTGCTGACGCTGGCCGCGACGCTGCCTCTGGTCATCGCCATGGTGAAGCGTCCCGCGCTCTACAACGGCATCCGGCATTTCATCTTCGTCATCCCGCCGCTGACGGTGCTGGGCGGCGTGGCGTTCGGCTGGCTGATCGAGCGGCTGAAGACGCATGGCCGTGGCGCGCAGAGCGTCGCCGCCGCGGTGTTCGTGTTCGGCCTCACCCTGCCGCTGACCGAGATGGTCCGCCTCCACCCCTATCAGTACACCCACTTCAACCACATCGCCGGCACCGTGCGCGCGGCGGACGCCCGCTACATGCTCGATTACTGGGGCCTTGCCTTCAAGCAGGCCTCCGACGAGTTGCAGGAGCTGCTCGACGAGCGTGACGAGGAAGCGCCGAAGGGGCGCAAGTGGAAGGTCGCGGTGTGCGGACCGCAGCGCCCGGCACAGGTCGCGCTCGGCCAGGACTTCACCATCGGCTGGGACAGCAAGGGCGCCGACTTCGCGATGACCCTCGGCGAGTTCTACTGCAAGGGCCTCACCGCCCCGGTGCTGGTGGAGATCAAGCGCGACGACGTGGTGTTCGCCCGTGTCTACGACATCCGCGGCCGCAACATTTCCGACCTGCTGGCGATTCCCGCGCCCTGAAATAATCGGCGCTCCCACGCCCACGGCGCGCGTCAGGCATGACATTCTGCGCGCGCCGGCGACGCTGGCGGTGTTGCCGCCAGCCATCCGCGGCACTACGCTTCTGCCCTGACAACGCAAGGGAGAAACGCCATGTCGCCCGCCGAAGCGCGCCTGAGGGACATCCCATCCGACATGACCGAGGCGGAATGGACGCAACGCGTCAATCTCGCCGCCGCCTATCGCCTGGTCGCCCTGTACGGCTGGGACGACCTCGTCGACACCCACATCTCCGCCCGTGTGCCGGGACCGGAGCATCACTTCCTGATCAATCCCTACGGCCTGATGTTCGACGAGATCACCGCGTCGAGCCTCGTCAAGGTCGACCTCGACGGCAACCTGCTCACCAAGAGCGAATACAACATCAACCCGGCCGGGTTCACAATTCACTCGGCAATCCACGAGGTGCGCGAGGACGCCGGCTGCGTGCTGCACCTTCACACCCCTGATGGCACGGCGGTCGCCAGTTGCATGGAGGGGCTGCTGCCGCTCAACCAGACCGCCCAGCTCGTGACCGGGGATCTCGCCTATCACGACTATGAAGGCATCGCGCTCGACCACGACGAGCGGCCGCGCATCCAGAAGGATCTCGGCAGCAAGAACCACCTGCTGCTGCGCAACCACGGCACGCTGACGGTGGGTCGCTCGGTCGCCTCCGCGTTCGAGCGCATGTATCACCTGGAGCGAGCCTGCACCATGCAGGTGCGCACCCGCATGCTCGGGCCGACCGCCTATCCGGTCGAGAAGCTGGTTATCGAGAAGAACGAGCAGCTGGTATCGGACCTCGACCGCGCTGAGCGCCGCGCGACACGGCTGGTGTGGCCGCCGCTGCTGCGCAAGCTCGACCGCCTCGATCCCAGCTACAAGACCTGAGAGCGCGAGGGGCATCGGCATGGAAAAGCGCCGGCGCCGCCAAACGGCGGATGCGCCGGCCGGTCGAACGTGCTAAGGTTCGCCTACAAACCTCTACACCTTCTCGGGGTCCCGAGACACAAAACGCCGCCCAATCCCGGGCGGCGTTTTTCACATTCAGGGGTGTGCTCCCGCGCGCCTCAGGCGCGCGGCGCGTCCGCGAAGGCGGCCAGGATCCGCGCCCACGAGCGAATGCCCTTGTGGAAGCTCTGCAGGTCGTACTTCTCGTTCGGCGAGTGGATGTTGTCGTCGTCGAGCCCGAAGCCGATCAGCACCGTGTCGAGACCCAACGTGCGCTTGAAGTCCGCCACGATCGGGATCGAGGCGCCGGAGCCGATCAGCAGCGCCTCCTTGCCCCATTCATCGGTCAGCGCGCGCTTGGCCGCCGCCAGCGGCTTCATGGTCCAGTCGAGTGCAATCGCCGGCGCGCCGGCGTGGTCGATGAACTCGGCCCTGCAGTCGGCCGGCAGCCGCTCGGTGACGAAGGCGCGGAAGGCAGCGCGGATCTTTTCCGGATCCTGTCCCTCGACCAGGCGGAACGACACCTTCGCCGACGCATCCGCCGGGATCACCGTCTTGGAGCCTTCGCCGGTGTAGCCGCCGACAATGCCGTTGATGTCGCAGGTCGGCCGCGAGATCGCCTGCTCGATCATCAGCCGGTCGCTCTCGCCCGCCGGCACCGACAGCCCGATCGGCTTGAGGAAGGTCTCCGGCGTGAAGTCGAGTGCGGCCCACTGCGCGCGGATGTCGGCCGGCAGGTCCTTCACGCCGTCATAGAAGCCGGGAATGGTGATGTGGCCGTTGTCGTCATGTAGGCTGCCGAGGATGCGCGTCAGCACCCGGATCGGGTTGCGCGCGGTGCCGCCATAGACACCCGAGTGCAGGTCGCGGTTCGCGGCCTTGATGCGCACCTCGTCATAGACGAGGCCGCGCAGCGCGGTGGTGATCGCCGGCGTGTTGCGATCCCACATGCCGGTGTCGCACACGAGCGCGAAGTCCGCGGAAAGGTCGGCCTTGTTGCTGGCGAGGAACGGCCCGAAGTTCTTCGAGCCGATCTCCTCCTCGCCCTCGATCAGGAAGGTAACGTTGAGCGGCAGCTTGCCGGTCTCCGCCTTCCAGGCGCGGCAGGCCTCGACGAAGGTCATGAGCTGGCCTTTGTCGTCCTCGGCGCCGCGAGCGACGATGATCTTGCGGCCGTCGGCGTGATCGGTGACCACCGGCTCGAATGGCGGGCGGTGCCACAGCTCCAGCGGATCGACGGGCTGCACGTCATAGTGGCCGTAGAACAGAACGTGCGGCGTTCCCGGCGCATGCGCCTCCCTGCTCTTCGCCACGATCGCCGGATGGCCCGCGGTCGGACGAACCTCCGCGGCAAAGCCGAGCGACGCGAGATCCTGCGCAAGGTGGGCCGCCGTCGTCCTGCAATCCTCGGCGAATGCCGGGTCGGCGGAAATCGACTTGATCCGCAGCAGCGCGAACAGCCGTTCCAGGCTGTTGTCGAAGTCGGCATCGATGCGGTCGAGAACCGCGGGCAGTCGGGCGGTGTCGGACATTCAGGCTTTTCCTTGCGAACGGTTCCGGAAGCGGACGAAGGGGGGCGACGGTTATCTTTTCAACAGGCTGCCCAGCGCGCCACGCACAATCGCGCGACCGATCGACCCGCCCATCGATCCGCCGACCGACTTGCCGAGATCGGCCACCACCCCGCCGACCACCTTGTCGGTCACCGTGCGGGTGACGTCGCGCGCGATCTTCTGCCCGGCGGACAGCTTGCCGCGCGGCGTGTTGGTGCCGAAGATGGTTCCGACGATGGAGCCGATCTGGCCGAGCACGCCGCCCTCGCCCTCACCGCCCGCCGCACCACCGACGCGCTTCTGCAGCACCTCGTAGGCCGACTCGCGGTCGATCGCAGTATCATATTTCCCCTTCACGGGGCTCGCGGCGATGATCGCCTTGCGCTCCTCCGGCGTCACCGGCCCGATCCGTGCCGACGGCGGCCGCACCATGATACGCTCGACCATTGCCGGCGTGCCGTTGCCTTCCAGGAACGAAACCAGCGCCTCGCCCTTGCCGAGCTCGGTGATCACCTTGGTGGTGTTGAGCTTGGGATTCGGGCGGAACGTCTCCGCCGCCGCCGCCACCGCCTTCTGGTCGCGCGGGGTGAAGGCGCGCAGCGCGTGCTGCACGCGGTTGCCGAGCTGCGCCAGCACCTTGTCCGGCACGTCGATCGGGTTCTGGGTAACGAAGTAGACGCCGACGCCCTTGGAGCGGATCAGGCGCACCACCTGCTCGATCTTCTCCATCAGCGCCTTGGGCGGATCGCTGAACAACAGATGTGCCTCGTCGAAGAAGAACACCAGCTTCGGCTTCGGCGGATCGCCGACCTCTGGCAGGTGTTCGAACAGCTCCGACAGCATCCAGAGCAGGAAGGTGGCATAGAGCCTGGGGCTCTGCATCAGCTTGTCCGCCACCAGGATGTTGACCATGCCGCGGCCATCACGGTCGGTGCGCATCAGGTCCGACAGGTCGAGGGCCGGCTCGCCGAAGAATTTGTCGCCGCCCTGGTTCTCCAGCACCAGGAGCTGGCGCTGGATCGTGCCGACGGTCTGTTTTGAAACGTTGCCGAACTGGGTGGTCAGTTCGTCGGCGTGCTCGGCGACGAAGGTCAGGATGGCGCGCAGGTCCTTCATGTCGAGCAGCAGCAATCCCTGCTCGTCCGCGACGCGGAAAGCGATATTGAGCACCCCTTCCTGGACGTCGTTGAGATCCATCATCCGCGCCAGCAGCAGCGGCCCCATCTCCGACACCGTGGCCCGGACCGGATGGCCCTGCTCGCCGAACACATCCCAGAAGATGGTCGAGAACTGGTCCGGCTGGAACTTGAGGCCCATTTCCTGGGCACGCTTGAGGATGAAGTCCTTGGCCTCACCGACCTCGGCAATGCCCGACAAGTCGCCCTTGATGTCTGCGGCAAACACCGGCACGCCGGCCCGGGCAAAGCCCTCCGCCATGACCTGCAACGAAACTGTCTTGCCGGTGCCGGTCGCGCCGGTCACGAGCCCGTGACGGTTCGCCAGCGGCAAGGTCAGGTAGGCGGGCTGCTCCCCCTTGCCGATAAAGATGGAGTCGCTGCCGTCCGCTGCCGTCGCTGTGGCCATTGCCTTGCCTCGTCACATGCCGGCGCGACGACGCTGTCGTTCCGGCGGAAATCACTTGCGCGATCCTACTTCATTCCACACCGGCAATGAAACTCTCAAACAGGAACCGGAGTGAGGAATTCCTTACCGACAAAACCCGGAGTTGAGGACCACTGTTGCTCTGTCGTTCGCGCACACGCCAACCCGCATGCGACATAAAGCGTCAATCACCTTGCATCGCGGCAACAATTCGATCGGCCTCGCCTTGAATCGATCTTTCTCGCGTGCGCTTCGCTTGAATTTTTTCACTCGCAAGCTCAAGATGAATTTCATAATGAAGGGGCCGGCAAGCAACCGGTTGAGGCGGGGTGTTATGGACGAGTTGATCGAGCAGTTGTCTGCGAAAGTCGGTATTGATAAGACGATTGCGGAAAAGACGGTCGGTATCATTCTGGGCTTCCTTCGCACCGAAGGCCCCACCGACAAGGTCCAGGCTCTCATCGATCAGATTCCGGGTGCGGATGCGATCATCGCCGCCAATAGCGGATCCAGCCTGCTCGGTGGTCTGCTTGGCGGTGGCCTCATGGCACTCGGCGGCAAGCTGATGAGCCTTGGATTGGGGATGGGTGAAATTCAGGGCGTGGCGCGTGAACTTTTCAAATTCGGCCGCGACAGACTTGGAACGGACGCGATCGACGACATCATTGCCGGCACGCCGGGTCTGAGTCAGTTCGCTTGATACATTTAGTCCTGTTAGTCCCTGAGTCATGACATACCCCATCAGCAAGATCGATGGCCTGAACGTTCAGGCCGCTGCAAAGCTGAAGACCATCGGAATCCGCACCACCGAAGCGCTCCTGGAGGCGGCCAGGACGGTGAGAGGCCGCAAGACTCTCGCCGTCCAGACCGGTTTCACCGAACAGCAGCTGCTCGAGTGGGCGAATATCGCTGACTGCATGCGCATCAAGGGCATGGGCAAGGCGAAGGCCGAACTGCTCCGCGCGGCCGGCGTCACCACGGTGCGGGAGTTCGTCCACCGCAATCCGGAACGGCTGGCCCAGGCCATGAAGGAAGCCAACGCCAAGCGCAAGCTTGTCAACGTCCTGCCTTCGGAAGCGTCGGTCAAACGCCTGATCGAGCATGCCCGCAAGCTGCCCTTGAAAATTTCCTACTAGTGGAGCGGATTTGGCATTCGCTACCCACCTGGCCGCGCGTCCTGAAGCGAATGTCAAATCCAAAGCTCCACTAGAATCTTGGTATTTGCTAGTGGTCCTTTAATTCTAACATTCGCAAAGCGCCGTCTGAAACGGGATGCGAATGTTAGAATTGGACCACTAGCGACATCCCCTGCATCAGAACATTGTCGTTTCGCGCCTTGACTCCGCCCCGCGGACCGCGCAAAGCGACCGCATGACGCCTGCCCAGCGACCATCGCCTCCACCCCCTCCGGGGTTCGACCTGAGGTCCCTGCGGCATCGCCACGCCCCGGCGGTGATGGGCATCCTCAATGTGACGCCGGACTCGTTTTCGGACGGCGGGCAGTTCGAGACGCCCGAGCGGGCGCTCGTCCAGGCCCGGCGCATGGTGGCTGACGGCGCCGAAATCATCGACATCGGGGCGGAATCCACCCGTCCCTATGGCGGCATGCAGGCCGTATCCGCTGACGACGAGGTCGCCCGCCTGCGGCCGGTGCTGGCCGATGTGGTCGCACTGGGCACGCCGGTGTCGATCGACACCATGAAGGCGCGTGTCGCCGACTGGGCGCTCGGGCAAGGCGCCGCCATCGCCAATGACGTCTGGGGCCTGCAGCGCGATCCGGACATGGCGGCGGTGGTCGCCGCTCACGGCGTTCCGGTGATTGTCATGCACAACCGCGCCGACGTCGATCCCGTGCTCGACATCGTCGCCGACATGAAAGCGTTCTTCGCACGCACGCTCGACATCGCGGCAAAAGCCGGGATCGTCGCCGACAGGGTCGTGCTAGATCCCGGCATCGGCTTCGGCAAGACCCCGGAGCAGAGCATGACGGCGCTGGCGCGCCTCGCGGAGCTGCAGACGTTCGGCTGCCCGCTGCTGGTCGGCGCGTCGCGCAAGCGCTTCATCGCCACAGTGGTCCCCTCCGAGCCGCAGCAGCGGCTGGGCGGCTCCATCGCCGCGCACCTGATCGCAGCACGAAACGGCGCCCACATCATTCGCGCCCATGACGTGGCGGAGACTGTTCAGGCGCTGCGCGTCGCAGCCCGGATCGAGGAGCAACGATGACCGACACGATATTCATCCAGGGTCTCCTGATCCACGCCCGTCATGGCGTGATGGAGCACGAAGCCGAGGTCGGGCAGCGCTTCGTGATCGACCTCGAACTCTCGACCGACCTGTCGGAGTCGTCCCGCACCGACAAGCTCGCCGACACGGTGTCCTATGCGGACGTGGTGCAGGCCGCGACCGCCGCGTTCGCGGACAAGAACTATCGCCTGCTGGAGCGCGCTGCCGGCGCGGTCGCGGAAGCGATCCTCGACACCTTCCCGCGCATCCGTGCGGTGAAGGTCACGGTGCACAAGCCGCATGCGCCGATCGCCGCCATTTTCCACGACGTCGGCGTCACCATCACGCGCAGCCGTTCGTCCACCGGCCAGGACTGACACCATGGCCGACGCGCTGATCGCCCTGGGCGGCAATGTCGGCGACGTCCGTGACACTTTCGCCCGCGCGATCCCGGCGATTTGCAGCCGCGCGGGGGCGACCTTGCTGGCACGCTCCTCCGACTATTGGACCCCGCCCTGGGGCAAGGACGACCAGCCGCCCTTCATCAATGCCTGCATCCGCATCGAAACGCCGCTCCCGCCGCATGCATTGCTGCAGGTGCTGCAGGCGGTCGAAGCCGAGCATGGCCGCGATCGCCGCCGCGAGACCCGCTGGGGGCCGCGGACGCTCGATCTCGACCTGCTGGCCTATGACGACCTCACGCTCGCGGACGCGGATCTGAGCCTGCCGCACCCGCGGCTGCATGAACGGGCCTTCGTGCTCGTTCCGCTGGTTGAAATTGTTCCCGACCGTTCGATCGGTGGCCTGACGCCGCGGCAGTCCCTGGCCGAGCTGTCGACAGACGGCATTCGAGCCCTGCCGGATACGCCGAACCGGTGATTGGCAGGGCCGGCCCGCCGTGGCATTTTGCGCGGCAACGATAAGGCCTTTGCGGGAGACGACCCCCTTCCATGTCCGCCGAAACCGACGATCTGCCACTGGCGCGGGAATTTCCGCCGGCAACCCACGACGACTGGAAGACGCTGGTCGACGGCGTGTTGAAGGGCGCCCCCTTCGACCGTCTCGTCAGCAAGACCTATGATGGCTTGCACATCACGCCGATCTATGGCCGCGCAGCGAACGCCGGCCTCGTGGCGGGCCGTCCTGCCGCCACCCCATGGCGGATCATGCAGCGGGTCGACCACCCCGACGCCGCCACCGCCAACGCACAGGCGCTGACCGACCTGGAAAACGGCGCGAACGGGCTGGCGCTGGTGTTCGCCGGCGCCCATGGCGCCCATGGCTTTGGCCTCGAGCCGTCAGTGGCCGCGCTCGAGCAGATCTTCGCCGGCATCTATCCCGACGCCGGCATCGGCATCGAGTTCCAGATCGGCCCGCAGACCCGCGACATGCCGCAGCGGTTCGCCGATCTGCTCGCCAGGCGGAATATCCCTCCGGCCAGCGTGGACGCCCGGTTCGGTTTCGATCCGATCGGCGCGGGCGCCGCCGGCGGCAGCAGCCCTTACGACTGGTCCGAGATTGCCGCGCATTTCGGCCCGGCTGTCGCGCAGTTCGCGACCATCGGGTTCCGCGGCCCCTACGCGGTCGCGGACGGCCGCGTGATTCATGACGCCGGCGGCTCGGAAGCGCAGGAGCTCGCCTTCGTCGTCGCGACGGCGGTGGCGTATCTGCGCGCGCTGGAGGCTGCGGGGCTCGGGCTCGATGCGGCACGGCGCATGATCTATGCGCGGCTCAGCGCCGATGCCGACCAGTTCATGACGCTGGCGAAATTCCGTGCGCTGCGCGTGCTGTGGGCGCATGTCGAACGGCATTGCGGCCTCGAACCGCAGCCGCTGGTCATCGCCGCCGACACTGCGTGGCGGATGCTGACCCAGCGCGACCCTTATGTGAACGTGCTGCGCGCGACGATTGCGACCTTCGCGGCCGGTCTCGGCGGCGCCAACAGTATCACGGTGCTGCCCCACACGCTGGCGCTGGGATTGCCGGACGCCTTCGCGCGGCGCATCGCGCGCAACGCCCAGCTCATCCTTCTCGAGGAATCCAACCTCGACAAGGTCACCGATCCCGCCGCCGGCTCCGGCGGCATCGAGGAGCTGACCGCGGAGGTGGCCAAGGCGGCGTGGGCCCTGTTCCAGGAGATCGAGAAAGCCGGCGGCACCTTCGCCGCGCTCAGGCAGAACCTGATCCAGGATCGGGTCGCCGCCGTGCGTGCAGCCCGCGACAAGAATATCGCCCGCCGCAAGGACGTGCTCACCGGCGCCAGCGAGTTTCCCAACCTCCATGAGGCGCCGGCCGAGGTGCTGCAGGCGACGCCAGTCACGCTGCCGCCCTATGGCGAGCCGAAATTCACCTTCACCGCACTGGCCCCGATCCGCCTCGCCGAGCCGTTCGAACGGCTGCGCGACCGTTCCGATCGCGTGCTCGCGGAGCACGGTGCCCGGCCGAAAGTCTACCTCGCCAATGTCGGCACCGCGGCTGACTTCACCGCACGTGCGACCTTCGCCAGGAGCTTCTTCGAAGCCGGCGGCATCGAGGCCGTCGATGGCGATGGCGGCACGGACACTGCAGCGATCGCGGCCGCGTTCAGGAAATCCGGCGCCGCGCTGGCCTGCCTGTGCTCATCGGACAAGGTCTACGCGACACTCGCCGAGGCGACGGCCCGGGCACTTCAGTCGGCGGGCGCCGGACATATCTATCTCGCAGGCCGCGGCGGCGAGCACGAGGCTGCGCTACGGGCTGCCGGCGTCGGTGATTTCATCCATGCCGGGGGCGATGCGCTGGCGACGCTCGACGCTGCTTTTGCTCAAGCATTTGCCCAAGTGAGGGTGCCATGACCCGCGTTCCTGATTTCACAGGGGTTGCGTTCGCGCCCGCCGCAGCCGCGACCGTCGCCGGCGACGCGACGCCCTGGCAGACCCCGGAAGGCATTGCGGTGAAGCCCGCGTATGGCGAGGCCGATCTCGCTGGGATCGACTTCCTCGACACCTGGCCGGGGATCGCCCCCTACCTGCGCGGCCCCTACCCGACCATGTATATCAACCAGCCGTGGACCGTGCGCCAGTACGCCGGCTTCTCCACGGCGGAGGACTCCAACGCGTTCTACCGCCGCAACCTCGCGGCCGGCCAGAAGGGCCTGTCGGTGGCGTTCGATCTCGCCACCCACCGCGGCTACGACAGCGATCATCCCCGCGTCTCCGGCGACGTCGGCATGGCCGGGGTCGCGATCGATTCCATCTACGACATGCGCACGCTGTTCGCCGGCATCCCGCTCGACCAGATGAGCGTGTCGATGACCATGAACGGCGCCGTGCTGCCGATCCTCGCTTTGTTCGTGGTCGCGGCCGAGGAACAGGGCGTGCCGCCGGAAAAGCTGTCGGGCACCATTCAGAACGACATTCTGAAAGAGTTCATGGTGCGCAACACCTACATCTATCCGCCGGCAAGCTCGATGCGGATCATCTCCGACATCTTCGCCTTCACCTCAACGAGGATGCCGAAGTTCAACTCGATCTCGATTTCCGGCTATCACATGCAGGAGGCCGGGGCGACGCAGGACCTCGAGCTCGCCTACACCCTCGCCGACGGCGTCGAGTATGTCCGCGCCGGCCTCAAGGCCGGCCTCGACATCGATCGCTTCGCGCCGCGGCTGTCGTTCTTCTGGGCGATCGGCATGAACTTCTTCATGGAAGTCGCCAAGATGCGCGCCGCGCGGCTGTTGTGGGCGAAGCTGCTCAAGCCGTTCAACCCCAAGGACGCGCGCTCGCTGTCGCTGCGCACCCACTGCCAGACGTCGGGCTGGTCGCTGACCGCGCAGGACGTCTTCAACAACGTCGCGCGCACCACCATCGAGGCCATGGCCGCCACCCAGGGCCACACCCAGTCGCTTCACACCAATGCGCTCGACGAGGCGCTGGCGCTGCCGACCGACTTCTCGGCCCGCATCGCCCGCAACACCCAGCTGTTCCTGCAGCAGGAAAGCGGCACCACGCGGATCATCGACCCGTGGGGCGGCTCCTATTATGTCGAACGGCTGACGATGGATCTCGCTCGGAAAGCCTGGGGCCATATCCAGGAGGTCGAAGCGCTGGGCGGCATGGCCAAGGCGATCGAGGCCGGCATTCCCAAGCTGCGGATCGAGGAAGCCTCGGCCAAGACCCAGGCCCGGATCGATTCCGGCCGCCAGTCGGTGATCGGCGTCAACAAGTACCGCCCGGAGAACGAGGCGGCGATCGACGTGCTCAAGGTCGACAATTCGACCGTGCGGCGGCTGCAGATCGACAAGCTGGCGCGGCTCAAGAACGAGCGCAACGACCATGACGTCGCCGCGGCCCTGCAGGCGCTGAGCCGCTCGGCGGCGGACGGCACCGGCAATCTGATGGCGCTGGCGATCGACGCCGCGCGCGCCAAGGCGACCGTCGGCGAAATCTCCGACGCGATGGAAAAAGTGTTCGGGCGCCATCGCGCCGAGATCAGGTCCATCACCGGGGTCTACAAGCGCGAGGTTTCGGCCATGTCCGACAAGGTGGAGCGATTGCAGGCCCTGATCGAGCAGTTCGAGGAAGCCGAAGGCCGGCGGCCGCGCATCCTGGTCGCCAAGATCGGACAGGACGGCCACGACCGCGGCCAGAAGGTGATCGCCTCGGCCTTCGCCGACGTCGGCTTCGACGTCGACATCGGACCGTTGTTCGCGACCGCCGACGAGGCCGCCCGCCAGGCGGTGGAGAACGACGTTCACATGCTCGGCGTGTCGTCACTCGCCGCCGCACATCTCACGGCGGTGCCGGAGCTCAAGGCGGCGCTCAAAAAGCAGGGCCGCGAGGACATCATGATCATCATCGGCGGCGTGATCCCGCCGCAGGATTACGACGCGCTGTACAAGGCCGGCGCCGAAGCGATCTTTCCGCCAGGCACCGTGATCGCGGATGCCGCCGAGGAGCTGATCCACAAGCTCAACGTGCGGCTCGGCCACGCGAGCGCTGCAGCGGAGTAGATCAATGCAGCACGAACACACGATCACGCCGCGCGCGACGCCGGCGAAGACTCTCCATATCGCCGCGCGCGCGGCGGTCCTGTGGCTCGCCATGGCCGCGTCGGCGCCGGCTGTCGCCGCCGCCGATCCCGCCGCCTACGCGTCCAAGAGCAAGGTGGTCGAAACCACCGTCGGCCTTGACGCCACGATCAAGGCTGACGCGCCGCTCGCCGCCAACCTGCTGGCCGAGGGCAAGCGCTGGGCGGAGAAATCCCGCCGCGAGGCCGAGACCGAAGCAAAGGCATCGCCCGAGCTGTTCCGGGACGGCAATCCCTGGTCGTTCGAGCGCCGGTACACCACCGACGCCGTGATCGCCGACCGCTATGTCAGCATCACCCGGCAGGAGTACAGCTACACCGGCGGCGCTCACCCCAACACGGTCCTCGACACCATCCTGTGGGACCGCACGACCGGCAAGCGCATCAGCATCCGCCCGTTCTTCACCGAGCTCGCCGACGGCGGCCCGACCCTGACCGCGCTGCGCACAGCGATCATCGCGGCCCTCAAGGCCGAAAAGAAGGAACGCGGGGTCGAGGACGCCCCCGAGATGGACTGGTTCAAGGACATCGAGCCGAAGCTGCTCAAGATCGGGCCGGTCAGCCTCGCGCCATCGACCGTCTCCGGCAAGAGCTCCGGCCTCGTCTTCATCTACTCGCCCTATGCCGTCGGCTCCTATGCCGAGGGCAGCTATGAGGCCTACGTGCCGTGGGAAGCCGTCAAGTCGTTCCTGACCCCGGAAGGGGCCGCGATCTTCGGCGGCAGTCGTCCCGCCACCGACAAGCCCAAACAAGCGGCGGCTGTCTCGCGGCGCCTCAACTGGCCAGACGGCCGTTGCCCGACGTGCCCGACTGGTCGTCGTCCTCGGTGCAGACCCGGTTGCGTCCCAGCCGCTTGGCGAGATAAAGCCGCCGGTCCGCTTCCGCCACCAGCGCATCCCAGCTCTTGAGCCCGGGACGATAGGTCGCGACGCCGAAGCTCGCCGTCACCGACAGCACCGCCGGTGCCTCGGGCACCGACATCAGCCGCAGTGCGGTCCGCAGCCGCTCGGCGATCACACGGCCCTCGTCGTTGCGCTCGGCCTGCACCAGCACCACGAACTCCTCGCCGCCATGGCGGGCAAACGACGTCCCCGGCCGCAGGCGCGACTGCACGGTCGCGGCAACGCATTTCAACACGGCATCGCCGACGCCGTGACCATAGGTGTCGTTGATCGACTTGAAGTAGTCGATATCCAGCATGATCAGCGCCAGCGACCGTCCGGTACGGTCGGCTTCGGTCACGGCGCGGCGCCCGATCGTCTCCAGCGCCCGGCGATTCAACAGGCCGGTCAACGGGTCGGTCTCCGACAGCCGCTTGAGCTTGGCCGCCATCCGCTCCTGATCGAGCTCGGTATCCTTCTGTTGCCGCTGCTGCTGCCGGAGCACATCGAGGCTCGCGAACAACTCCTGCATTTCTTCGCTGCCCTGCCGGCTGTCCGGCGGCTCGGTCAGCACCCCCTGCGCGATCGCCACGATCTGCTCACGGGCCGCCATCAGCGGCAGGAACAGCAGGTGGTGCAGCGCCACGCCGATCAGCACCAGCGCAGACCATACCGACAGCATCAGCGCGGCGGTGAACGCCAGCATCCGCTGCGCCCGGTCGCGCGCTTCGGTGACCCGCCGATGGGAAATCTGACCGATCAGCTCACGCAGGGTTTCCGACGGCTTCATGCCGGGAACGTACTGCGCGGTGAAATCCGCCAGACTCATCCGGCCGCTCATCAGCGCGATGTTGTCCGCCACCTGACGGGCAAAAGGCAGGGCCTCACCGAAATATTTGTGATCCACGTCATCGAGCGTCTCACGCACGGATGCGTCGTCAAGCAGGGTGCTGGCGTAGTTCGAGAGCAGCGCGCGAAGCTCCGTCAGCCGCCCCTCGGTGCTGGTGATCCGATCATACAGCTCGCGATCAGGCTCGCCCGATGACGCCAGCATCATCACCACATAGGATCCAAGCCGCCCGGCATACTCGCGCATGCTGCTGCAGATGGTGCTGAGCAGGATTTCCCGGCCGATCTGGGGGTAATCGCGTGTGATGTCTCCGCCGAGGTCGTCGCGCAGCACCGCGGCGACATCCGCCGCCGCGAACATCTTCTCGATGGCGGTGCGGATTCGCGCACTGTCGCGCTGTTCCGGCGGCTCGGACGAAAGCGCATCCACTGCGGCGCGCCCGGCCGCGAGCTCCGCTCGGACCTTCGCCATCAGGCTCAGTTCGTCGCCGGCATGGCTGAGCGTCCGGCTGGAGAGCTTCTCCAGCGCATCGAGCGCATCGTCGGAGCGCCGCCGCGCTGCGGCGAGGTCGGCATCGAGCTGCAGCTGGGTCTCGCGTGTCGCCCCCATCCGACCGTTTGCCGGGCCACGCTCGGCCGAGACCCTGTTCGCAGCAGTCAGCGCCAGCTGAAAACGATCCAGCTCGGCCACGGCAGCGCGATCGCGCTGATAGGCCTCGAGGTTGGCCATGAACAGGATTCCGCCGAGCAGCAAGCAGCCGATCGCTGTCAGCCAGCCGGCCAGCCGGTAGAGCTTTCGAAGGCGAAGCGACGTCATGAAATGCGACCGATCCCAACCGTTCGGGCACACCAAACACGACCATCGCTTAGAGCGGGATTAAACGCCCTGTTGCAGTGCGACGGAACTGAGCGAGTGGTAAAAAGAGTATGATCCGCGCTCGGTCATTTTACCGATGTGCTATTTTTCGGCGTTCATTTTCAGCAATGCAACCGACGCGTTTGAAATCGCGGCGTGCAGGCGTGGGATGCCACAAGCCCGCCGCGGTTCGGCACGGCGCAGTCAGCGCGTTTCCGCTTCATGGCCGGAGCCCCTGCCCAGGATGGCGCGGACATGGCGCACGACATGATCCGCGACGATCGCATGGCCCTCGGCGGTCGGGTGCACGGCGCCGCTGTACATGCCGGCATAGACAGGCTGCAGGATATCGAACAGCGAGAAGCCGCTCGAATGCACGTTGGCGGTCAGGAACGCATCGTTCGGCGTGCGGAACAGCCGCCAGCGATGCTGATAGGGCAGGAAAGCCGCAGGCGAGTACGGCGAGAACCCCTCGCCGTCGGGCCAGCGACGCGGCATCGCCATCAGGTCACCATCGGCAACCACCCGCTTCGGATCCCGCGCACACAGGCCGCGGCGCGCGAATTCGACCTGATGATCGCTCACGAGCTGGAAGCCGGTACCGGCGCCGGTGGCGAGCGCCGGACAGCCTCCGGCCCTGGCATCGTCGATGCAGCGCATCCGGGCGAAAAAATCCTTGAGAAAATCGACGGTCTCGCCAAGCCGGATCCGATCGAGCCGCAGCTTGGGATGCACATCGAGCCCGAGCACCGGCTCGTTGCCGCACAGCGCGCCGGTCTCGTCGAACTGGATCGGCTCATAGGCCGTCTGCAGCACGCGCTGCGGCGCCACGCCAAAACCGTCCTGCAGGGCGTCACGCAGCGCCTTCATGCGCTCGTCGAGCTGCTCCATGTAGACCCGTGCCACCTGGGGCGAGAAGCGGATCTGCTGACCGATCGCGGAAGCGATCGGTGCGAGATCACCAGCGCTTTCCGTCATGGCGTAGAGCAGCAGCGCCGAGAAGCCAACGTCGTTACCGCCGATCGACAGCAGCACGGTATCGATCGGCCGCTTGCGGCTTTGCGGCGCGCACCAGCTCTTGGCGACCGCGCGGGTGGACACCTCGGTACTGCCACTTGCGTAGACCGGCAAGATGTAGGACGCAGCCATGGTCCGCGAACCACGGCACATCAAGTCGGCGAGCTGGTCGAGCTGCGCGCGGACCATGGCATTGCCAGTGCCTTCGCGCGCCTTCTTGTCGAAAAACAGACCCTCCGTGACCTCGGAGCCGGTGCAGGCAAGGCTGATCAATGTGATCGAGCGATGCGGGTTCTCCAGCGCGAGCTGCAGGCCAACGCGGAAGGGGTAGCCGTATTGCGAACGATGACAATCGGGACTGAGCCAGTGCGGGCCGCTCCTGGCGAAAGCCGCGGCAAACTCGGGCGAGCTCAGCCGATAGCTCAATCCCTTCGTTTCATCGTCCAGCAACCGCCGCGGCAGCACCTTCGGGTCGAAGCCCGGCGAGGAGGCCAGGCCGAACACCAGCGACCGGGTCGATGGCTCGGCGGAGGGGGCATGCGCCGCGACCTGGTCGTCACGGGCCTGCAACGGATCGTAGATCATCTGCCGCGAGGCGCTGAAGGTCACCGGCCGGTCCGGATTGCTTTCCCCCGACGCGAAGGAATCGCCCATCGCGACGATGAGCAGGTCGTCCACCGCGACGTTGCCGTCGGACAGCGTACGGCCATCAGGCAGCGCCACCTCGACCTTGACGCCGGAAGCGGCGCGGTCGAGCGAGAACGGCACGCGCGGAATGACAAGGGGCGTGGCGCAGGCGAGCTTGCGCGTTTCGGTGCGGCCACCCGCCTTGCGCGGCGTCCAGCTCCAGGCGCAGTCGCCCTGCGGCACGTCCGCGAGGCGCTCCGGCGCGAGGCGGATCACCACCGTGTGGGCCTCCGGCAGTACGTAATCCTCCTTGGCCACGCCCCAGGAGTAACGCCGCTCACACGTCACCGGATAGCGCCCCTGCCGGCTGTCGTAACAGACTGCGTCGATCGTCTGTGCCGCCCAGCCGAGCCGCGTGCTGGCATAGCGGGATCGTGCCGTAGCGGCGCAGGTATCGGGCGTGGTGATGTCACGGCAATCGGGATCGTTGAGCCGTCGTTCGGTGCGCCAGATCACGTCGGCGGGCGGCTGTGCCGTCCCGTCGCGTGCAGCCGGATAGCCGCGCTCATAGACGGCAAAGGTGCTGCTATTCCGGAAAAACCGGAAAGGGCTCTCCACCTGCCAGAGCAGGTCCGCGCAGGGCGCCGGACGTGCTCCGAGCAGGGCAAGGGCAAGCGGCAACACCGTTCGCGTGGCCGAGATCCGCACCATCAGCCCCTCCCGCACAACGACCTGAGCGTTAGTGGTGCCGACGGCGGCGATGGTTCACTTGGAGGAGCGCTATGCGGCAGCCCGTCGCAATCACCTTAAGATAATGGAAAATATAATATTTTCCAGAAAACGGGATCGCGTTCCCCGGCTCGGAGTGCGGCGGCCGGCAAAATCGATGTGATCAGGGCGGCCCACGGACGTGACGCGCCGTGCGGGCTCGATTATTGAACAGGCATGACTGCGCGTGACCTGACCAGCCTCGCCGATGACGTCCGTGGCGGCCACCGTGCCGCCCTCGCCCGCGCGATCACCCTGATCGAAAGCCGGCGGGCCGACCATCAGGTCCAGGCGCGTGACCTGCTGCAACGCCTGCTGCCCGCGACAGGCCATGCCATCCGCGTCGGCATCACCGGCTCGCCGGGCGTCGGCAAGTCCACCACCATCGATGCGCTCGGCATGTACCTGATCGGGTGCGGGCACAAGGTTGCGGTGCTCGCGGTCGATCCATCCTCGGCGCGCACCGGCGGTTCGATCCTCGGCGACAAGACCCGCATGGCCCGGCTGTCGGCGGAAAACGGCGCCTATATTCGTCCCTCACCGTCGGCCGGCACGCTCGGAGGCGTCGCCGCCAAGACCCGCGAAGCGATGCTGCTGTGCGAGGCAGCCGGCTTCGACGTCGTGCTGGTGGAAACCGTGGGCATCGGCCAGTCGGAAACCGCGGTCTGCGACATGACCGATTTCTTTCTCGCCTTGATGCTGCCCGGCGCCGGCGACGAATTGCAGGGCATCAAGAAGGGCCTCGTCGAGCTCGCGGACATGATCGCGGTCAACAAGGCCGACGGTGACAATCTCACCCGCGCCAAGGCCGCCGCGGCCGAATACAACGCCGCGCTGCACATCCTGGCGCCGCGCTCGGAGCACTGGTTTCCGCCGGTGCTGACCTATTCAGCGCTGACCGGCGCCGGGATCGCCGAGCTGTGGCAGAAGGTTCTCGCCCATCGCACCGCGATGATCGCATGCAGCGAGTTCGCCGGCCGCCGCCGCCGCCAGCAGGTCAAATGGATGTGGTCGATGCTGGAGGAGCGGATGCGCGCGCGTCTGCGTGCCGACCCGGCCATCCGCACCGCCGTCAAGGACACCGAGACGGCCGTGGCGGACGGACGCATCACCCCGGCGATCGCGGCGGACACCATCGCGAAGCTGCTCGATGCCAGCGCGTCCAAAGGATCGTGAAGCGGGGACGGCGATGGACAAGGTGCGGATCCTGATCACCGGCTTCGGCCCCTTTCCCGGCGCGCCCTACAATCCGACCGAACGACTGGTGGCCCGCCTCGGCCAGTTGCGCCGCCCGGCCCTCGCTGACGTGGCCGTGAGCCGCCACATCTTCCATGTCAGCTATGGCGCCGTCGACCGCGATCTCCCTGCGCTGCTCGCCCACAACAAGCCCGACGCGCTGCTGATGTTCGGACTGGCGCAGCGCACGCCCTACATTCGCATCGAGACGCGGGCGCGCAACGCCGTCACGACGCTGTGGCCGGATGCCGATCACGGCCGCGGCGAGGCCGCGCGGATCACACGTCACACCGCAACGGACCGCCATTTCGGCCCGCATACCCAACGGCTGCTGCGGGCGGCGCTGCAGACAGGTGTGTGGGCCCGCCCGTCCCGCGATGCCGGACGCTATCTCTGCAACTACCTCAGCTGGAAGGCGATCGAGGCCACTGCCATGCCGAACGGTCCCCGCCTCGCGGCCTTCGTGCACATCCCGCTGATCCCGCGCGATGCGACCGGCCGACGCCGCTCGCAGATCCGGCAGGTCGCATTCGAGGAACTGGTCGATGCCGGCGAAGCCATGCTGGTGACGCTGGCGACGCTCACCCGGCAGCGCCTGCGCGCCACAGCCGCCGGTTAACCACGCCCCGAACAATCGCGCTGCCAGACCGGCAGGCGCATGGCATCCGGCGCTATTCTGGAGCCTCACCCACCGCAGCGCCCGGACCTGCGCCATGGATATCGATCGCCGCCGCCTGTTCACCACCTCGGCCGCCGGCCTTGCCCTTGGCGCACTGCCGCCGGCAGCGGTGCAGGCTGCGCCGCTGCCGTCCGCGCTCGGCCGCGACGCCAGCCAGTACGGCCTGCGCGCCAACAGCCCCGACGACCAGACCCACGCGCTGCAGCGCGCGATCGACGATTGCGCGCGGGCGCAGGTGCCGCTGGCGTTGCCACCGGGCGTCTATCGCACCGGCCTGTTGCGGCTGCCGCATGGCGCCCAGCTCGCCGGCGTCGCCGGTGCCAGCCGCCTGCAACTCACCGGCGGCGCATCGCTGCTCGAAAGCCAGGGCGGCGACGGCATCCGTCTTGTCGGCCTCATGCTCGACGGCGGCGGCGTGCCGCTCCCGACCCGTCGCGGCCTCGTGCACTGTCAGCAGGGACAGGATCTGCACATCGTCGATTGTGAGATCATGGCGAGCAGCGGCGCCGGCATCTGGCTCGAGAATGTCAGCGGCGAGGTCCGCGGCAACCGCATCCATGACATCGCGACCACGGCCGTGATCTCGTTCGATGCGCGGGGGCTCGCTGTCAGCCAGAACAGCATCAGGGCCTGCTCGGTCAACGGCATCGAAATCCTGCGCAGCGCGATCGGTGACGACGGCACGCTGGTCACCGACAACCGCATCGCAACCATCAAGGCCGGCCCCGGAGGCTCCGGTCAGTACGGCAACGCCATCAACGCGTTCCGTGCCGGCAATGTCATCGTGCGCGGCAACCGCATCAGCGACTGCGACTATTCGGCGGTGCGCGGCAATTCCGCCGCCAACATCCAGATCGTCGGCAACAGTGTCAGCAATGTCCGCGAGGTCGCGCTCTACTCCGAGTTCAGCTTCGAGGGCGCGGTGATCGCCAGCAACACCGTCGACGGCGCCGCGACCGGCGTCTCGGTGTGCAACTTCAACGAGGGCGGCCGCCTCGCCGTGGTGCAGGGCAATGTCATCCGCAACCTGCTGCCGAAGCGCCCCGCCGGCACCGCACCCGACGATGATGCCGGTGTCGGCATCTATGTCGAGGCCGATACGGCCGTCAGCGGCAATGTCATCGAGAACGCGCCGTCGTTCGGCATCATCGCCGGATGGGGCAGCTACCTGCGCGACGTCGCGATCACCGGCAATGTCGTCCGCAACGCCCGCGTCGGCATCGGCATCTCGGTCACGCCTGGCGCCGGCACGGCTCTGGTCAACGGCAACATGATCTCGGGCGCCTCGCTCGGCGCCATCGTCGGCCTCGATCACGCCAAGCCGGCAAGCGGCGACCTCACCCTCGCAGGTGCGTCACGCTTTCAGCAGATTGCGCTCGGCACCAATACCGTGCGTTGAGAACATCACCGGCGGCAACAGCGGCGGTCGCTGGATATCAGCATTGTCGATACGCGGCAGGCTCGCCACCTGCCCCCTCTCCGGCAGCGGGATGACGGCCCCACCCGGTTCGGACCGCGGCAATGCCGGACGCCGGACATCGGCTTCATCGGCCTTCGGCAGGCTCGCCACCACGCCCCGCTCGCGCCGCGAAACGATCGCAGCACTCGGCTCCGACGCCATCGGAGGCGCCTGCATCTCGGGCTGCGGCACTGTCGGCACACGCCCGCTGGCCGGCTTGAACTGCTCGATCCGCCGCCACGCGTCCACGGCGGCCTTGGCCTCGCGCACGTTCAGCAGAAAGTCCGTTTCGGTGTGAAAGCGCCGCCAGCGACCGCTGTCAAACAGCTCGGTCAGATAGGCCAGCCGCTGCTCTGCGAGCGCGCGCCCACGCACTGCGGGCCGTGCGAAGTAGGTCAGGGTCTGAGTCTTGTCCGGGCGCTGCTGGAGCTCAGGTCGCTGGGTCATAAAAAGTCCGCAAAGAATCCAAGGCCGGACGCAGACGCAACGACGAATCAATCAGCCGATGCGACTATTTTGTGGAAAGATTGTGGGATGTCCAGATGCGAGAATTGACATTCCGCATTCGGACACGTCAGGCGGGGGAAGGCGCAGATACCGCTCGCGGAGTGCGACCAGCATCGCAGCCGCCGCTCATATGGCATTGGTTGATGACCGATTTTTGAAATGCCGATGTTTCGACGGAATTATCTCACCTGCAGCCTGATCGCGGCCCGGAACGAACCGCGGGCAGCATCGGCCGGCGGCAGCAGCGGTCCGGATACGGCCGGTGTGCCGGTGTTGGTGGTGCCGGACAGCGCCGGCGGCCCGGACGGCGCAGCGACCACGGCGATCGAGCGCGACAGTGCGGCGGTGTAGTCCGGCACCGAGGTGAAGGCACTCCTGGTAAAATCGTGCCGGATGGCGTCGCCACCGTCGGCCCGCACCGCACAGACGGCCACCACCGTCTCCGTCCCCTTGTCCTTCATCCGGTACTGGAAGGGCGCGCCGATGCCGGGAAACTGCACGGGGACGCCGGCCCGGACACGGTTGTCCTGCTGAAACTTGTTCGGCAGCAGCACCGTGCCCTCGCCCTTCTCATCGACGTCGGTCAGGGTGAGGAAGCAGTCGCGCGGCGTCACCACGGTGAAGATCGGGCTGTCTCCCAAACGATAGCTGTCGGCATCCGAGGTCAGCGACAGATCGGTGAGCGAGATCGGCTGCGCGAGACTCTGGGTGAACGCTTCCGACTGCCGCGCGCTTGCAAGCCGCACCGGCCTTAGATCAGTCAGCTCGGCGGCCAGATCCCGAAACATCACCTCGAGCTGATCGCGCGGCACCGAGCCCTGCGACAACCGCCGGATCAGCGGCCGGATCTTCGGCTTGGCGTCCGCGGCCGCCGCGGTGAAGTCCTTGACCGAGATGCCGAGCTCGGCGGCAGCCTGTGCGAGGTCGAGATCGTCCTCGTAGCGCTTGAACAGCGCATTGATCATCTCGACGCCATTCAGCTTGAGCGCCGGATCGAGGCCCGCGCGCGCCATGGCGTCGGCAAACCGCTTTGCATCCGCAGCAATCGTCGCGTCCATCCGATCGTGCGGCGGATACAGCCCCTCGACCGCATTGCGCACCTCCAGCGCAAACGCGCGCGCGCCGAGCACGCTGTCGCGGATGTCGTCCTTGGCCTTGCGCAATCCCTGGTCGTGGCAGCCCATGCAGGACACACCGTTGGTGACGGCGAAATCCTTGCGGGAGGCATCCCGGACGATCGACGTCGGCCCCTTGTCGAGCCGCTCGCCATTGGCCTTGTTCAGGTAGTAGCCCTGGAAGCCGTTCGGCAGGCTGAAAACGGTCTCGCCGCCATCGTGATAGAAGCCGTCGCCGCCTGGACCGAGCGGAAAATCGAACAGGTTCTGGCGATCGCGGTTGCCGGCGAAATCATATGATGTCCAGAAATAGCCGCTGCGCGACGGGTGCCGCTCGATCAGGCGGTTGTTCTGGCTAACGCCGGACTTCTGAAAACCGGCGCGCTGCGCGACGAAACTGCGGATGTCGTTCTCGACATTCACGCCGTGGTCCCGTGTCAGTTCCTGGAAGGTGGCGGGCAGCCGCAGCAACTGATGATAGAGCGGCGGCTGGGAGGCGGCGAACGCGAACCAGTCCGCGCGCAGATACGGCAGCGCCGAGCCCGTGGCGCTCGCCAGTGCCCCCTGGCCCGGCTGATCCGACTGGACGTTGTAGGGATAGACGGTCAGCAGACCGTCCCAGTCCGCTGCACTCCAGCCGAGGTCGGCGAGGTTGACACGCAGGATGCTCGCCTCGGGACCGATCGTCTCCAGCGTCACCACACCAGGCGAGCGGCTGAGCGAGTTCAGGAGCTTCACCGCGCCCTGGCGATAGACCTTCATCGCCGCGGCATCGGTGCAGCTGTTGGCGAGATGGGTCAGCGTCAGGTAACGCGTCATCGGCCGGCGCGCGGCCGGCTGACGCGCAAGGTCCGCGGCCATGGCATCGATCATTGCCACTGGCGTGATCAGCTTGTGACTTTCGCACGATGCCGTCGCCCGATTGCCGAGCGCGGTGACCCAGGCCTCGAGGGCCTTCAGATCGGCTTCCGAGACGTTGCCAAAGCGGGTCTCGCCCTCGTAGTTGACGTCATAAGGCATTTCCCTGTCGGCGATCTGGCGAAACAGCTTCGACCCCAGCGGATTGCCGGGCAACACATAGCTGGGGTTCGCGGCGATCTGGTCGAGCCTGAGGATGTTGCCGAAGTTCTTGGCGGGACGCTCGCGATTGACCAGGCGTCCTTCCTGGTGACAGCGCGCGCAATTGCGCTCCAGCACCGCAAAGGCGGCTTTCGCGACGGGATCGGTCGGCGGCAACACCGCATCCTGCGCCCGCATCGCGGTGCCGCCGAGCAGCATGCCAAGGCCGGCGACGACCGCGATCCGAACCGCCTCGCGGCGCATAACGTCCAACCGGCCGGGCATGCACATGTCTTTCCAAAAACCTCGATCTATCCGAACGCGTTTTCTTCACGCCAACCGGCGTCCGCTTCGCTCGATAACGCGCTAACGCGCCGCCGTCACGGTGGTGTTGACGATCTGGACGCGGCGATTTTCCGCGGCGAGCGGATGAGCCGGATTCTTCAGCCGTTCCTTGCCGAAGCCGACGGCGATCAGCGTATCGGGCGGCAGACGAAACTGGTCGATCAGCGCGCGGCGCACGGCCTCCGCGCGCCGCTGCGACAGCTTCTGGTTCACGCCTGCACTGCCCTTGGCATCGGTATAGCCGTTGATGAAGAACACCTCGCCCCTGAATTCGGGACGCGACAGCGCCTGCCCAAGAGCTGCGAGCATCGGCGCGGCCTTGGCGCCGATCCCTGCCGAACCGGACTCGAACAGGATCTCGAGGTCGATCGCCGGTCGTGCGCTGGCGATCGCATAGACCTGCTCACGCTCCGCGGCGGTCGGCGGGGCCACCGGCTCGACGGCGATGGAGCGGCTGCGCAGCGCGTCGACGAACTGCTTGTCCGCCGCGGCCCTGGGATCGGGTGCCGCGGAGCCGAAGCTGCGGGTCAGCCGCGATGGCGACCGCAATGCGGCGCTGATGTCGTCTGCAAGAGATTGAGCAGGAGATTGCGCGAATGCGCAGGTCGGAACGATCACAATAAGGTGCAGGATCGCATGTCCCGCATCACGGAACATCCGGCGCCGAAAGGCCCACAGAAACGACCGAATGGCTGCCACGCACCTCATCGCGAATCCGATTTAAAAAGACCCGCCCGGGGGGACAACCGGGCGGGTCCAGCCGTTTCGGCACGTGGGTGGATGGGCGCTCGCGCCGAACAGCCCGGGAGGGTTGCCCCTCCCACAACAGGTAGTCGCGGCAGGGCGCCGGACGTTCAAATCGGGATGCGATTTTTTTGGGAAGTCCGGCAATCACGATGGCATGTCGCGCGGCCAGCAATCTTCATACACATTCACGGCTGGGATCGTTGAGCAGCATCAGCCGCGGCGCGCGGCTGTCACGACATCACCGCCCAGCGCGCCGACGGCGTCGCGGCCAAGGTCGGCAACAGGGCCGGCAAACTCAGCGTTCGGTCGGCTGCGCCGGGCCACCCGCGGGCGCGGGCCCCGTGGCCGTCGCGACGGGCGCGCCGACCGCCGTGACAGCACCGAACGCGTCCGCGCGGCCTGCGCCGAACTGATCGTCGCGGCCGGGGGGACCAAGGTCCTGCGCGGTCTTGCTGAGGATGCCCCGCACCTCGTCCGCGGTCAGCGCCGGATTGCGTTCGATCATCAGTGCGACCAGACCGCTGATATAGGCGGCGGCGAATGACGTGCCGGATGTCACCTGATATTTCGCGTCCGGAGCGGCGGTCAGGATGTCGACGCCGGGCGCGGCGATCGCGATATGGCCGCCGCGGTTGGAGGCGGGAAACAGCCGGTCGGCCGCGTCCGTCGCGCTGACCGCGATGACGTTGCGATCCGCGGCGGGATAGAGCGGCGGCGATTTCGGGCCGGCGTTACCGCTGGCCGCAACCAGGATCACGCCCTTGGCGGCGGCCGCCGCCAGGCTCTTGCCGATCAGCGGATCCTCCGGTCCGGCAAAGCTCATGTTGATGATGCGGGCTCCATGCGACACCGCATAGTCGATGCTGCGCAGGAGCACGAACGAAGTGCTCTCCGCGCCGCCGCCCGCCACGCCGAACGCACGGATCGCCAACAGGCTCGCCGATGGCGCGGTACCCATCAGGCGGGCATGGGCCGCGATCACGCCGGCGATGCCGGTGCCGTGGGTATGCGGCCCCTCCTTGCTGCCCAGCGCATCGAACGTGCCGCCGATCACGCCGGCAAGCTCGGGATGGCTGACATCGATGCCGCTATCGATCACCGCGACGGTGATGTTGTCGCCATGGGCCAGTGTATGCGCCTGCGGCAACCGCAGCTTGGCGAGCGCGTACTGCGCCGGATCGCCTTCCGCCGCCGCCTGCTGCAGCGTGAAGCGATAGTTCGGCTGCGCCGACTTGATGACGTTGTCGGCCACAAGCTCGCGCACCACGGCGTTCACCGAGCGGTTGTCGGGAATCCGCCAGCGATACATGGTGCTGCCGATCAGCGGAAAACTCTGCGACTGCACGCGCGTCAGGCGATGGCGGCGGGCGATCGCATCGGCTTCCGCGTCGGTCGGATTGCCCTCGACCTCGATCACCAGCTCGCGCGGCACGAAGCGACGGTCGCTGTCGACGACCACGTTCTTCTTGCTGCGGCGGGACGTGCCCCGGCCATTGCCGGACTGATCCGGCGGTCCGCCGGACGCGGACGTTCCCTGCCCTCGCGCCGACGGATCCTGATAGTTCAGGTTCGGCGAATAGCGCACGTTCGGCGCAAGACTCGGGCCGAGATTGACGGTCGGCATACGCGGACCGACGTTCGGACTCACACTCGGTGTGACCGTCGGTGCGATGCGTGGCCCGACATTGATATTGTTGACGTTGGGCCCACGGCTCATGATCGACTGGGCGCGCGCAGCGGCGAACGACACGACGAGTGCGGCGGCGGCCACCAGCAGGCCGAACGCTGGTCCACGCCGCTTGCTGGCTGCGCCGTTCCGGTGCTTCCCCATCGGATCCTCCATGCCTGATGTGCCAACCGCACCTCAGACGCCTCAGCCGCTCACCCGCGTCGCGCGCGGCAGACGGCGTTCGGCCTCAAACCATCGGATGCGCGCCGGCGACCTTTCGCACGGCTCACTCCGCCGCAGCGACGAACCCGACGATCTTGTCGGCCTGGATCTGCGACGTCAGCCGCGCCAGTTCGTCCTTCGACAGCGCACTGTCGCCGAACCGGACGCGGAACATGCCGGCCTTCGGGCCGTCCACGATCGACGCCTTGTGGGTGCCGAGGAAGGTATTGATGTCGGCGATCCGCGCCTCCGGCGCAAACCGGATCAGCATGACGACACCACCCGCCGCCGCCGAGGCACCCTGATAGGACGCGGTCTGGTAGCCGCTGCGGTCCTTGACCAGCACGGTGCCGATCACCCCCGCCTGCAGCAGCACGAGCAGTGCCGCCGCGGTCGCGGACAGCGCCAGCGTGCGCGGCGACAGGCTGGCAACGAATTCGGTGATGCGCGCCGACAGGCTCAATGCCACCGACGGCTTGCGGGCCGGCTCGGCATCGATCGCCGTGAACAGCTTGTGCATCACGCGCGCCGATGGTGCTCCGAGGCTTTCATTGAGATGAATGGTCGCAGCGTACTCGTCCTGGATCACGGCGTACTGACGCGCCAGCGCCGGATCGCGCGCCAGAGCATCGTCGACCCGCCGTGCGTCACGCGCATTGAGGGTGCCGTTGGCGTGCCAGGGCAGCAAGGCCTCGAGCTCGCCGGGCTCGTCCTCTGTCATTTTTTTGCTTGTCGCGGTCATGGCCAACCTCGTTCGACGCCGGCTGCTTTCAGCAGCTCGGCGAGCTTCTTGCGCGCGTAAAACAGCCGCGTCTTGACCGTGTTTTCCGGAATACCGACAATCTCGGCCACCTCTTCCACGGACTTTTCGTGGTAGTAGACGAGATCGACGATCTCCCGGTGCTCGGGCGAAAGTGCGGTCAAACATTTTTTCAGCGTCTCGCCCTTGTCCTTCTTCTGGATGGAGACTTCGGGATCATCGGACGTATCCTCGATCGACGCCGCCGTCTCGTCGTCCAGTGCCTCATCTCTCCGCTTGCGCAGCGCCGACAGGGCCTTGAAGCGCGTAATGGCGAGAAGCCAGGTCGAGACCGCCGAACGGCCCTCGAACTTGCCGGCCTGCCGCCACACATCGAGAAACACCTCGCTGATGAGGTCTTCCGCGATCTGCTCGTTCCGCACCAGCCGCAACGCAAAACGAAACACCCGCACATGGTGCCTTCCATAAAGCACCTGCATGGCGAGCCGGTCGCCGGACGCAATCCGGGTGATCAGGACCTCGTCCGAAGCCGCCTGGACGGCGCTCAACGGCCAACTCGCTGGGTTGGTCGGATCGATTGGAGGGGAGGTTCGAATGCCACGGGAAAATCTTCGCTAAATGCCTGGAAAATCGAGAGCCGGGTCCGGCCCATGCAAATTGTCCCTGAATCGCGGCTCAGGGCAAGGCATGCGGCCTCTATTTGCCTTATAGGTAATTAAACACCGCATTTGGTTCAAAAGAGATCAGACTATCGGGTTCCCGCCGCGCTAAAAGCGCAGCATCCGCGTGCCGGCGAAGGCCCCCACCAGCGCCACGAGGGTGGTCGCCAGCGTATACCAGGTCGCCACGAACAGGGGGGAGTCGTCGGTGCAGTGCGACGCATAGAGCGTCGCCGCAAACCCCGCCGAGATCAGCCCTGCGACAGCCCCGGCCAGCGCCGGCCGGGTCGGAGCGCCATGGCGCAGCGCCAGGAGGGACGCCGCGAGCAGCGGCAGCGACATGGCCGGGATCGCGGTCATGCAGACACGGGCATTGTTGCCGACCAGCCGGGCACTCCAGCTCAGGCGCTGCGGCACCATGGCTTCCGCGACGATACCGCCGACCAGGAGCCCCACCGGCAGCGCCAACAGCCAGAACCGCCCGCCGATGGTCGCACCGGGCCGCGCCAGCCGCAGCCCGATGGCGAGCGCGGGAATGGCCAGCCCCAGCGTCACAGCGAATTTGAGATCGAAGAGCGGATTGTGCACGGCTGTTCCGACGTCGGGCCGCACATGCAGCGTCATCATGAACATCATGGAGGAGATCGTTCCCGCGACGATCAGGCCCACGGTCAGCCAGACGCGGACAGACGACGAGCGCCAGTCGTTATCGGCGGCAAGAGTGTGGATCAGGCGATCGGTATCCATCTCAATCCTTCCGGAACCTGGCGGCGAGGCTGGCGAGACCACGATGCAGCGCCACGCGCACGGCCCCCTCGCTCATCGCGAGCTTTGACGCCGTCTCCTTGATCGACGCGCTATCCACGGCGATGGATTGCAGCACGTCGCGCTGGCGCGCCGGCAGGCTATCGAGGTGGCTCGCCACCTCGACCGACGGCAATGTGTCCTCGGCCGGCTCGCCCGGGATCACCTCGGCGAAGTCGTCGATGTTGACGAACACCCGCCGTCCACGCCGGCGCAGCGCATCGATCAGCTTGTTGCGGGCGATCGCGAACAACCAGGGCGCGAACGGCGCGTTGTCGTCCCAGGTGTGCTTCTTCAGGTGAACGGCAAGAAGAATGTCCTGCACGACGTCCTCCGCTTGATCGACCGGCTGGCCCGCACGCGCCAGCCCGCGGCGCGCAACCGCACGCAATACCGGCGCCACATCCCTGAGCAACGTCTGATAGGCGGCGTTGTCTCCGGCCTTGGCCGCCCGCATCAGGCCGGTCCACTCGCTGTCACGTCCGCGCACAGGCGCTCCCTTCGAATTCGCCCCTTCTCGTACTTTGTTACGGGCCATTCCTGCAATCACGCAATCGTGAACAAAACTGATTTTGGAGGCCCAGACAGAGGGTTAGCCGCTGCGGTCCCCTGCCCCGCTTTTGCCCCGCACAAGGCCGAAGATTCCCTTTTTTGGCCCAATGACGGTCACGACCGGGGGCTCCCTTGCCCGGCTGGGGGCAGGCAAACGGGGATATTGCCAATGCAGATCAAGGCCAACGGGCGTTCGGCCGTCATCGTTGCAGCGGGACTTCTGGCGATCTGGGCGTCGCCAGTGCGGGCCTGCGATACAATCGACTGTCGGCGGATCGTGCTGGCGCAGGCAAGCGAGGCGGAAGCCGCCCCCGCCGCGGCCGCTGCTCCCGCCGCGACTGCGGACGCTGAACAGCCGGTCACCCGGAAGAAGAGCCGCCACAGCCAGCATTCGTCGCGCAAGACGGACAAGCCTGCCGCCAAGACGAACGGCGCACCGAAGAGGGAGCCGGACAGCAAGACGTCCAGCGCCGAGAAGCCCGCCGAACCGACGAGCGGCGCACCAGACGATGGCAAGCGGGCCGACGCCAAAGATGGCGTCAAGGACGGCGTCTCGCCGACCGTCGCCAACGCCCATGCGCAGATGATCGGGAGCGCCGGTTCCACTGAAACGCAGAACCTTTCGCCGTTCGCAACGCCGGCGACGACGGCCGGCGACACGCTGACGGCCGTCGATCAGGGCGCGATGGCGACGCCAGCAACCGGCTCCAATGCGGACAGCCAGATCGTCGCCTCCGACGAGCTCAACGAACTCGATCGCGCGGCCGGCGACAAGCCTGCACCGAAGGTGCTGCATCCAATCTCATCGTCAGCTCATGCCAGCATCAGTTCCGACGACACCTGGGGACAGACCTCGCTGATCGGCAAGATTTTCATCGCCGTCGGCGGCCTGCTGACGCTGGCATCCGCCGCGCGGATGTTCATCGCCTGAGATACCGCGCGCCGGCCCGACGGGCCGGCGGTCAGCGCCATCGCGACTGGTGCAGCGGCTCGCTCAGCGGTCTCGTGAAGTGGTCTTGCGGCCGTTGCGGGCAACAGGCAGATTGCGGCCCATCCACGGTCGCCTGGTGTGGTGGATCTGACATTCGCAAGCAGCCCGCCACAGGGATTGCGCATGTGAGAAACACGGCATCGGCGACCCAGCCTCAAACCTGTGACGGGATGGACCATGAGCACGTACGAGCACATCATTGTTGAACGCAAGGGCGCGGTGGGCGTCATCCGGCTGAACCGGCCGAAGATGCTCAATGCGCTGTCGTTCGGGGTGTTCAGCGAGATCGCCACCGCGGTCGACGCGCTCGAGGGCGACGCAGCGATCGGCTGCCTGCTGATCACCGGCAGCGAGAAGGCCTTCGCCGCCGGCGCCGACATCAAGGAGATGCAGCCGAAGGGCTTCGTCGACATGTTCAACACCGACTTCCATTCCATTCGCGGCAGCCGCGTGGCGGAGTGTCGCAAGCCGACCATCGCCGCGGTCAGCGGCTACGCGCTCGGCGGCGGCTGCGAGCTCGCGATGATGTGCGACATCATCGTTGCGTCCGACACCGCCAAATTCGGCCAGCCCGAGATCACGCTCGGCACCATTCCGGGCATCGGCGGCACGCAGCGCCTGACCCGCGCCATCGGCAAGTCGAAGGCCATGGACCTCTGCCTTACCGGACGGATGATGGACGCTGCGGAAGCGGAGCGCTCAGGCCTTGTCAGCCGGATCTTCCCGGCGGACAAGCTGCTGGACGAAGCCATGGCCATGGCGGAGAAGATCGCGTCGATGTCGCAGCCGGCGGCCGCGATGGCCAAGAGCGCGGTCAACCGCGCGCTCGAAACTCCGCTCGCCGAAGGCATGAACGTCGAGCGCGACCTGTTCCACGCGACATTCGCGCTGGAAGATCGCTCCGAAGGCATGGCTGCCTTCATCGAGAAGCGTCCGGCGAAGTTCAGGAATCGCTGAGCACGCGCGATTGCGGCGCGCCACGAGGCGCGCCCATTCATGTCAGCATCAGGCCGCGCGGGTGCGCACGAGCGCCCCGCCGACCAGCACCCTGAAGACGCGATCGGCAAAGCTTTTCGGCTGGTCGAAGCCGAGGCGAGCAAGGCACGCCTTGTCGTCGGCCGTCGGCGCAGCCCCCAACAAGCCCTCCCGTGCGAGACCGAGCAAGGCGAGCGGCGATGCGGACGCCTCCTTCAGCAATTGCAGCGCCGGGATCAAGCGCTGCTCGACATCCGTGAAGTCGCTCCCGAACGGAAACATCGGCAGCAGCCCCGCCTCGCGCGCCGGCCTCAAGGCCGCCGCGATCCGCTCCGGCAGATTCGCGCGATGCGCGGCGGGGATTTCATAGGCGCGCGGCAACTTGCCGGCGTCCTTGGCCCGCGCCATCAGTTCCCCCTGGAAGCGGGAATCCGTCACCGCCAGCATCGCCGCGATGACGTCAGCGTCCGACTTGCCGCGGAGGTCGGCGACGCCGTACTCGGTGACGATCACGTCGCGCAGGTGGCGCGGAATGGTCTGGTGGCCGTAGGACCACAGGATATTCGAGATGGTTTTTCGCCCCGTGCCGCGCGTCGCCTCCAGTGTCAGGATCGAGCGCGCGCCCTCCAGCGCGAAGGCCTGCGCGACGAAATTGTACTGGCCGCCGACGCCGCTCACCACCTGGCCGTCGTCGAGCCCGTCGGAGATCACCGCGCCGAGCAGCGTCGCCATCATCGCGTTGTTGACGAAACGCGCGTCGATGCGCGCCCGGCGCTTCAACTCCTCGTCGCCATAGAGCTCGTTGGTGAACGACACTGGCATCATGCGGATGCGATCGAGGTCGGCAGGCGCCATCGCGCGCAGCGCGCGGTAGAACGCTTTCGGCCCGAGGAAAAATGCGGCGTGCAGCCGTGCGCCATCGGCCTCGCGCGTCAGGATGCCGGCCTCGATCAGCGCCAGGAACGCCTCGAAGAACATTTCGCTGACGCCGTAGAGCCCTTTGTCGAAGCGGCCGGTCTCGGGCGGCGGCGGCAGTCCCGGCGACAGCCGCGCTGCCAGCTCGCAAAACCGCTCCGGTGCGCGGTGGCGGACGATCAGGCTCTGCGCCAGCGCGTCGCCGACCTGGCCGATGCCGATCTGCAGGCTGCCGCCGTCACGCACGAGACCCGCGGCGTGCAGGCCGATGGCGTATTTGGTGTCGCTGACCGGCTCCGACGGCGGCGCGAACAGCGGGAATTCAGATGCAGGACCTTCCAGCACCGCATCGAACTGATCCGCCGCAAGGTCGCCCTCGCCCGGCATGAACGGCAGCTCGGAGTTGACCTGCGCGATCAGCTTCGGCAGTGCGCCGCCGCGGGCGCGCACGGCGCGCAGCACATCGAGCGTGGTGTCGGTGTTGCAACTCAGGCTATAGCGCGGAACGCCATCGACCACCCTCTTCGCCACCAGCTGCGCGATGACATTGAGGCCGCGCGCCTGCAGGTAGGACGCGGCATGGGTATAGTTGGTCGAGATGTAATTCTGCTGTGCCCGTGCGTTGCGCAGCCAGCGGCCGGCGAGAAAGAAGAACTCCAGCACCTCGATGTTCGGCGGCAGTGTACCGTCGTGCAGTGCGCGGGCATAGGCGAGATCCGGATAACCGCCGAACAGGCGGTCGATCACCGGGGTGATGAAGCGGCGCTCGATCTCGGTCGACGGCCGCGGTTTCTCCAGCGTCAGTGCGGCGAAGATGGTGAGATGAACGCTGCGGTCGGCGGCCGCGCGATCGAACAGCGCATTGACGACATGGTTCGCCTTGCCAAGCCCGAGCGGCAGGCCGACGACAAGACGGGGCCCGACATCACGGATGATCTCTTCCGCAAGAGCATCCGGATCAGAAAACATCTTCGGCATCGACAGGCTCGCAGTAGGCAACAGCAGGAGAAAACGTCAGGCGCCGGCGGCGCCGACCGTCATGCCGCCGCAGACATAGAGCACCTGGCCGGTGATGAAACCGCTGTCCTTGTGCAGGAAGAACGCGATCGCATTGGCGATGTCGTCGGGCGTTCCGAGCCGGCGCACCGGCACCGTCTCGATGATCGCTTTGGTGCGCGGGCTGTCCGGCGGGTTGGCGCGATCGAACAGCTCGGTCTTGATCGGCCCGGGGCCGATGGCGTTGGCGGTAATGCCGTGCTCGCCGAGCTCCAGCGCCCACACCTTGGCCATGCCCTGCAGCGCGGCCTTGGAGCCGGCATAGGCCGTGCGCAGCTCCTTGCCGAGCGCGGCGCGCGACGAGACATTGACGACGCGGCCGAATTTCGCCGCCTTCATGCCCGACAGCAGCGCTTGCAGGCATTGCATGGCGCAGCGGGCGTTGAGCTGCATCACCGCGTCGAAGTCTTCCAGTGTCTGCTCTGCCAGAGACGCCGGGCGCACCACGCCGACATTGTTCACCAGACGGGTGATCGGTCCGCCTTCCAGGGCCTGCGCCAGCGCCGCGGCGGTGGCCTGCGGATCGGACAGATCGGCGATCAGGCCATCGCCGACCCGGTCGATGCTGACGACCTCGTAGCCGTCGGCACGGCATCGCTCGACCGCCGCGCGGCCGATTCCCGATGCCCCACCCGTCACCAGAACGCGTTCTCGCGCCATCGTTTTTTTCTCCCGGCAGCGAATGTCAAATCCGCTCAGATGCGGCCAATGTCGCCATCGGGCATGGGGTGGTCAAGCGAATTGCGCACCTTCACGCGCATGGCTGCGTGCCTGCGGCGCACCACCACGCACAGCGCGGCGGCCGCCGGGCCGTGCTGTTGTTCCGGTCAGTGGAAATCGCGCGACGCCGGCAGAATGCGGACATTGCGGGGATGGCGGTGTTTCGGCGCCGGCAGGCTGGCGTCTTCGCGCTCCACGGCAAGCGGCGACCCCGGTGTCGCCGCAGCCGGCAGCAACGGCCGGCGCACCAGCGCATCGTTGGCGAGCCCCACCAGATCCTGCGAGCGATCGACCAGCCGCTCGGCCACGAGATGGGTCACGCCCTCCGCGCTCTGGATGCGCCCCTCGATCAGCACAAGGCGCGCGCCCATCACTTCCTTGCGGAAGCGCTCCATCGCCTTCGGCCACACCACGATATTGGCGATGCCGGTCTCGTCCTCGATGGTCAGGAACACGACGCCCTTGGCGCTGCCCGGCCGCTGACGCACCAGGATGACGCCGGCGATCGCGACCGCGGCCCCATTCGGTCGCGCCGTCGCTTCGCGGCAGGACAGCACGCGCTCGCGGGTGAAACGCTCTCGCAGGAACTGCATCGGATGTCCCTTCAGCGACAAGCGGATGGTCTGGTAATCAGCGACCACATGCTCCGACAGCGCCATGTCCGGCAGCGGCTGCGCCGCCTCGTCCGGCTGCTCGCGCGCGGTAGCCGCGGCGAACAACGGCAGCGGCACGTCATCCGGCAGGCGGCGCACCGCCCACAGCGCCGAACGGCGGTCGAGGCCGAGCGAGCGGAACGCATCGGCGTCGGCGAGCAGGATCAGCGCCCGCTTGGGCAGGCCGGTGTCGCGGGCAAAATCCTCCAGCGACGTGAACGGCCGGCGTGCGCGGGCCCGCGCGATCCGCATGTCCCAGGCATCCGCCTGCCGCGCCCGCATCGCCGCCTCGTTCTCGTCCCTGACATCGGGATCGAACACGTGGAAGCCATCGATCTGGCGGAAGCCGAGCCGGAGCGCATGATAGCGGCCGCAGCGATCCTCCAGCGTGTTCTGTCCTTCGCTGAACGACACGTCGATGTCGCGGACCACGACGCCGTTCTTGCGGGCGTCGCTGACGATCTGCGCCGGCGCATAGAAACCCATCGGCTGGGAGTTGAGCAGGCCGCAGGCGAACGCGTCGGGATGGAAATGCTTCAGCCAGGACGACACGTAGACCAGTTGCGCGAAGCTCGCGGCATGGCTTTCCGGAAAACCATATTCGCCAAATCCCTTGATCTGGTTGAAGCAGTTTTCGGCGAACTCCTTGGGATAGCCGCGCGCGGTCAGATTGCCGATCATCTTCTGTTCGAAGGTATGGATCGTGCCCATGTGACGGAACGTGGCCATGGCGCGACGCAACTGATTGGCCTCGTCCGGCGTGAACCTGGCCGCCTCGATGGCGATCCGCATCGCCTGTTCCTGGAACAGCGGCACGCCAAGGGTGCGCCCTAGCACTTTTTCCAATTCATCTGCCGGGCCATGCTCGGGCGACGGCGATGGATACACCACCTTTTCGATGCCATTTCGCCGCTTGAGATAGGGATGCACCATGTTGCCCTGGATCGGCCCCGGCCGCACGATGGCGACCTCGATCACGAGGTCATAGAATTTCTGCGGCCGCAATCGCGGAAGCATGTTCATCTGGGCGCGGCTCTCGACCTGGAATACGCCAAGAGATTCGCCGCGCGACAGCATGTCGTAGACAGGTTTCTCTTCGGGTGGGATCGTCGCCAGTTCCCAGCGCTTTCCCTTGTGATCGTCGATGAGATCGAAGCACTTGCGGATGCAGGTCAGCATGCCCAGCGCCAGAACGTCGACCTTCATCATGTTCAGCGCATCGATGTCGTCCTTGTCCCACTCGATGAAGGTGCGGTCGTCCATCGCGGCATTGCCGATCGGCACATAGGTGTCGAGCCGGTCCTGGGTCAGCACGAAACCACCGACATGCTGCGACAGGTGCCGGGGAAAGGTGATCAGTTCGCCGGCGAGTTCGACCGCGCGCCGGATCATCGGATTGGCGGGATCAAGACCGGCCTGCCTGATCTGCATGTCGCTGAGGCCGTCGCCCCAGCTGCCCCACACCGTGTCGGCGAGGGCCGCGGTGACGTCTTCGGTCAACCCCAGCGCCTTGCCGACATCGCGGATGGCGCTGCGCGGCCGGTAATGGATCACGGTAGCGACGATCGCGGCGCGGTGACGGCCATAGCGGTTGAAGACATACTGCATCACCTCTTCGCGCCGCGAGTGCTCGAAATCGACATCGATGTCCGGCGGTTCGCTGCGCTCCTGCGACAGGAATCGCTCGAACAGCAGGTCGACCTTGGTCGGATCGACCGAGGTGATGCCGAGCACGTAGCACACCGCCGAATTGGCGGCCGACCCTCGCCCCTGGCACAGAATATTCTGCGACCGCGCGTAGCGCACGATGTCGTGGACGGTCAGGAAGTAGTGCGCGTAGTCAAGGGTCGCGATCAGCGCCAGTTCCTTGTCGATGGTTTTTTGCACCTTCGGCTCGATGCCGCCGGGATAGCGCTGCGCAATGCCGTCCCGCACCAGGTCCTGCAGATGCTGTTGCGCCGTCTTGCCCGGCGGGATCGGCTCGTCGGGATACTGGTACTTCAACTCGCTGAGCGAGAAGGTGATGCGATCGGCAAAACGCAGGGTCTCGGCGACGGCATCCGGCAGGTCACGAAACAGCCGCGCCATCTCCGCCGCCGGCTTGAGATGCCGCTCGGCATTGGCCGCGAGCCGCCGGCCGACCGCCTCGATGGTGGTCTTCTCGCGCACGCAAGTCAGCACGTCCTGCAGCGGGCGGCGGCCGGGATCGTGGTACAGCACCTCGTTGGTGGCGAGCAGCGGCACATGGGCGATCGCGGCAATGTGCTGCAACTGGGCCAGCCGCCGCCGGTCGTCGCCGCGATACAGCAGGCTCGCGGCAAGCCAGACGCCATCGGCGCCGCTGGCGCGCAATGTCGCCAGCAAGGCCCGGGCCGCCGCAGCGTCGAAACGATGCGGCAAAGCCAGCACCAGCAACTGCCCCTCGGCAAAATCCAGCAGGTCCGGCAGCGCGAGATGACATTCGCCCTTGCCGGCGGAGAGCTTGCCCCGGCTGAGCAGCCGGCAGAGCCGGCCATAGGCGGCGCGGTCGCGCGGATAGACCAGGATATCGGGCGTGCCATCCATGAAGACCAGCCGCGCGCCGACCAGGAGTTTCGGCTTGTGCGTGACCTCGTGGTTGTCGAGTTCGCTGTAGGCGCGCACCACGCCGGCAAGCGTGTTGCGGTCGGCAAGGCCGATCGCCGGCAGGCGCAGACGGCTCGCCTCATGGACATATTCCTGTGGATGCGAGCCGCCCTGCAGGAACGAGAAATTGGTGGTGATGCCGATCTCGGCGTAGGCGGGGACGCTCATGCGAACAATCCATGCATGAACCACTGCGGCGAGACAGCCTTGCCGTCGGCATCGTGCGTCTCGCCGTAGAGACCGTCACGGTAGAGCCAGAAGCGAAGGCCGGATTCATCTTCGACACGAAAATAATCCCGTGTCGGCAGCGCCTCGTCCTGCCGCCACCACTCCATGGCGATGCGCTCCGGCCCTTCCACATGCACCACCGCATGGGTGGCGCGCCGCCACTTGAAGCGCGCCGGTGGCCCGTCCGGCACCTCGGCGATGGCTTCCACCGGTTCGGGGGCCTCGAACAGCCGCAGCGGCCGCAGTGGCGGCTCGGCCGCGATGCGTGCCGGCCATGTCGCTGCCCCTGCGGCGTCCAGGCGATGCTGGGCCGGCACGGCGATCTCCGCACGCTCGGGGATGTGCGTGTCCTGCGGCAGATGCACGACGACACGATGGCCGCCGATGCGCGCGGCAATGCGGTCGACCAGCGCCGACAATTCATCCGCATCATGGGCGTGGGCGTCGAGGTCGCGCTGCTCCTGCACCACCGTCTCGACATGGCTCGCCGACAGCCGGATCAGGTCAAAGCCGAAACCGGGATCGAGCGGATCGGCGAGCGCGGCGATGCGCTCGCGAAACAGCCGCTCGACCACCGCCGTCCGGGTGATGGGACGTCCGGCCTCGACCGCGAGCGTGCGCACAGCGCCGTCGGTGCGGAAGAACGCCGCCGTCAGCCGGCGCGCGCCCTTGCCATGACGCTCCATGGTCGTCACCAGCATGCGCGCCAGCGCATCGAGCGTGCCCATGATCGCCACGTCTGACGCCACCGGTTCGGGAAAACGTTTCTCCGCCATGTAGTCGGGCAGCGGGTGGCGCGGCGAGATCGGCGCGTCGCTGCGCCCCAGCGCCTGCTGCAGCGTCGCGGTGAAGGCAGCGCCGAAGCGGGCCGTGATCTCGTGCGGCGCGCGCGAGGCGACATCGCCGATGGTCTTGAGGCCGGCGCGGCGCAGGCCGCGCGTCACCGCATCATCCGCGCCGAGTGCATAGACCGGCAGGGGATGAACCGCGGCGGCCTCCTCGCCCGGCGCCACCACACGTCCGCGCCCGGCAAGCGCCACCGCTCGGGCACAGGCCGGCGTGCCGGCGATCGCCGCGCTGATAGCGAAGCCCTGCCGGGCGAGCGCGGCACACAGCGTGTCGATCAGCGCCGTTTCCCCGCCAAACAGGTGGGCGCAACCGGAGACGTCGAGCAGCAGCCCGTGCGGCGGATCGAATGCCACGAGGGGCGTGAAGCGGTCGCACCAGTCGGCGATGGCACCGAGCGCTTGCGCATCGGCCGCCTCGTCGGCGTCGAACACCTGCAGGTCCGGACAGATGGCGCGAGCATTCGCCAGCGGCTGTCCGATCTCAAGACCGCAGGCCGTCGCGACCTCGTCGAGCGCGGTGATCACCAGGGCATTGACCACCTTGCCGACCACCACCCACGGGACGGACGGCGACGGCGCGACGTCAGCCGGCGCGGCGGTGCGCGACAGCCGGCGGCGCAGGCGGTCGATAGGAAGGCGTGGCAGCCGCAGGCTGAGAATGCGCCGACGGTTCACGGAAAAGGCACTCATCACACATCCATTCCATGATCCACTGGCCGGTCTGGCCATGACGATTGCGAACCAGTGCGACGTCGAGCTGCGGCGCCCCCCATGCGTCCCAAGGGGATCGCGTGCGCGAGCGCGCCGAACGAACGATCCAGCGCGTCTCCGCGGTGTTCGCCACCGGCACGGCCGCGGTTCGCAGCACCAGGCAGGTGATGCCCGACGCCTGCGCCGCCAGCGTCAGCTTGCGGCTCGCCACGCTGTCGAACTGGCGCGCGCCGCCCCACACATCGAGCACCACGGCCCCGAGCGCGGAACAGGCGAGCGCATCGGCGGTGACGCGCAGCGCCATGTCGATATCGGTGGCCTGCACCATCACAATACGGCGCGGATCGAGCCCGAGCTCGGCGAGCCCGCCCATCGACAGCGCACCGGTTTCTCCCGGGCCAAAATCCTGCCGCACCCACAACAGCGGACGCGACATCGCGCAGCGCCAGGCGAGGCCGGCGGCGAACGCGGTGGCGGATGCGGTCTGACGGGTCTCCGGCGCAAACACCTCGTGCAACGCACTGCGCACGACCCCGCCTTGCAGCGTCGCATCCGCCCCGCGATGGCCGAGTTCGACGCGCGCCACCGCATGGCGCGTCTCGCCCGCCTCGAGGCGTTCGATCGCTCCACGCAAGGTCGCAAGCGTGCTCGTGCGCGCGCCGCTCATGCGCCGCTCCTGAAAACTCTGGCCTGACATCATTCGCCTGGATTGAACGAATGACCGCGCCATTTGTTCATGATACGTTCCAGTGAAGCAAAGCCGGCTGCCGGAGTCAATGCGACTTTTCCCGATGCTATTTTCCTGAATAAAAACAGAGACCTGATCGAATGGACGTGCGACGCAAGCTCGAAATCCTGGCCGATGCCGCCAAGTACGATGCCTCCTGTGCCTCCAGCGGCACCGAGGCGCGGGACTCCTCCGACGGCAAGGGCCTCGGCTCGACCGCCCCCGGCATGGGCATCTGCCATTCCTATGCGCCGGATGGGCGCTGCATCTCGCTGCTGAAAGTGCTGCTGACCAACGCCTGCAGCTTCGACTGCCTCTACTGCGTCAACCGCGCCTCCAGCAACGTGCCGCGCGCCCGCTTCACCGTGGACGAGGTGGTGAAGCTGACCATCGCCTTCTATCGCCGCAACTACATCGAGGGCCTGTTCCTGTCGTCGGGCATCATCCGCAGCCCCGACTACACCATGGAGCAGGTGGTGCGGGTCGCGCGCAGCCTGCGCGAGGACCATCACTTCCGCGGCTACATCCATCTCAAGACCATCCCCGACGCCGACGAGCGGCTGATCACCGAGGCCGGCAAATATGCCGACCGCCTCAGCATCAACATCGAGGTCCCGACCGAAACCAGTCTCGCGACGCTCGCTCCCGAAAAGGACGTGCGCGCCATCCGCCGCACCATGGGACGGCTGCGCCTCAAGCTGGACGAAGCCCGCGAAGGCAGGAGCCACCGCGGCAAGACGGCGCCGCGCTTCGCCCCGGCGGGCCAGAGCACCCAGATGATCGTCGGTGCCGACGCCGCCAGCGACAGGACCATCCTGCAGACCAGCGTCAACCTCTATGGCTCGTACAATCTCAAGCGCGTCTACTATTCCGCCTTCAGCCCGATCCCCGACGCCAGCCGGGCGCTGCCGCTGCAGGCACCGCCGCTGGTGCGCGAGCACAGGCTCTACCAGGCCGACTGGCTGCTGCGCTTCTACGGTTTCGACCTCGCCGAGCTGACGAGCCCGCTCGAAGACGACATGCTGCCGCTCGACATCGATCCGAAGCTCGCCTACGCGCTGCGCCACCGCGATCGTTTTCCGGTCGACGTCAACCGCGCCAGCCGCGAGGAGCTGCTGCGCGTGCCCGGCTTCGGCACGCGCACCGTCGCCAGCATCCTCGACGCCCGCCGCCTGACACGGCTGCGCGTCGCCGATCTCGCACGGCTGCATGTGCCGCGACGCAAGGCGCTGCCATTCATCACGCTCGCCGATCACACGCCCGCGCCGACCCAGCTCGACGACAACCGCCTGCGCGAGCGCCTGCGGCCGCCCGCCGCACAGCTTGGTTTCGTGTTCGAGTGAGGAGGCCCGACCATGCATCATATCCTGCTTGCCAGCGACACCGATTTCGAAGGCTGGCGCACGGCGGCGCGTGCATTGCTGCGCGCCGACGTGGCGCCGGCAGACATCGCCTGGGATGTCGAGGGCCGCGCGGCCGTGCTGTTCGCGCCGACGCCGCTGCCACAGCCGGACGGCGATTCCGCCGCCGTGCATGTTCCCGCAGCCTTCATGAATCTGGCGCGCAGCGCCATTCTCAACCGCGAGCCGCAGCGTTTTGCCCTGCTCTACCGTCTGCTGTGGCGCCTGCGCGCCGAACCCGAGTTGATGCGCCTCGCCACCGACGAGGATGTCATGCGGATCGGCAGCCTTGCCCGCGACGTCCATCGCGATGAACACAAGATGCAGGCCTTCGTCCGCTTCCGCGAGATCGGCCGCGAACGCGAGTCGCGCTACGTCGCCTGGTTCGAACCGGCGCATTACATCGTCGAGGCGACCGCGCCATTCTTCGCGCAGCGTTTCGCCGACATGGCCTGGTCGATCCTCACCCCCGACCGCTGCGCCCACTGGGACGGCTCCCACACCGTGTTCACCGAAGGCGCGACGAAGGCCGACGCGCCGGCCGGCGATCCGCTGGAAACCGTCTGGCGCACTTACTACGCCAGCATCTTCAATCCGGCACGGCTCAAGGTCCGGGCGATGAAGGCGGAGATGCCGGTGAAGTACTGGCGGAACCTGCCGGAGGCTTCGCTGATTGACCCGCTGATCCGAAAAGCCGGTCAGCGGACGCAGGACATGGTTGCCCAGCCGCCGACCGCGCCGCACGGATCACCGCAGCGAAAGGAAGCCGTGATGGACAAGGTTCCGGCGACCAGTGACGCGCTGGCGCATCTGCGCCACGAGGTGATGGCCTGCCGCGCCTGCCACCTGTGGCAGGATGCGACCCAGACCGTGTTCGGCGAAGGCCCGTCCCACGCGCCGGTGATGCTGGTCGGCGAGCAGCCCGGCGACAAGGAGGATCTCGCGGGCCGGCCGTTCGTCGGCCCGGCCGGACAGATGCTCGACCGCGCGCTCGCGGAGGCCGGCATCGACCGCGACAAGGTCTATGTCACCAATGCGGTGAAGCACTTCAAGTTCGTGCCCCGCGGCAAGATCCGCCTGCACCAGAAGCCGAACGCCGGCGAGATCAAGGCGTGCCGCCCGTGGTACGTGCGCGAGCGCGCGCTGGTGAAGCCGACCCTGGTGGTCGCGCTGGGGGCGACGGCGGCCCACTGCGTGTTCGGCAAGGCGACGCCGATCGGCAAGAGCTGCGGCCGGCTGATCGATCTCGACGACGGCGCGCAGGCGATCGTCACCGTGCATCCGTCCTATCTGCTGCGGCTGCCCGATGACAACGAGAAGGCCGCGCAATACGCGGCCTTCGTCGCAGATCTCAAACTGGTCGCGAGGGCGCTGCGTCAGGCGGACGCCGCCTGATCAGGCCGGCAGCGTGCCCTCGACCAGCTTCACCCAGTACGACGAGCCGTGCACGATCGCTTCGTCGTTGAAGTTGTAGGCGGGGTGATGCAGGCCGGCGCTGTCGCCATTGCCCATGAAGATGAAGGCGCCGGGGCGCGCCTCCAGCATGTAGGCGAAGTCTTCCGCGCCCATGATCGGCACCGCATTGTCGCTGACATTGCTCGCGCCCGCGACCTCCGCGGCGGTCTTGAGCGCGATGTCGGTCTGGTCGGGATGGTTGACCAGCACCGGGTAGCCGCGGTTGTAGTCGAGCTCGATGGTGGTGCCGGTGGCCTGCGCCACGCCCGCCACCACCTCCTGCACGCGCTGCTGCACGAGGTCGCGCATCTTCGGCTTCAGCACGCGCACGGTGCCCAGCATCTCCGCGGCCTGCGGGATGACGTTGGTGGTGTGACCGGCATGGAAGCTGCAGATCGAGATCACCGCCGACTCCAGGGGATCGACGCTGCGCGACACGATGCTCTGCAACGCGGTGACGAGCTGCGCGCCGGCGAGGATCGGGTCGATGCCCTTGTGCGGCATCGCCGCATGGCTGCCCTTGCCCTCTACCCTGATGGCAAGCTTGTCCATCGAGGCCATCAGCGGCCCCTGGCGGATCGCGAAGCTGCCGACCGCCATGCCCGGAATGTTGTGCATGCCGTAGACCTGATCGATGGCGAAGCGGTCCATCAGGCCGTCCTTGATCATCGCCGCGGCGCCGGCGCCGCCCTCCTCCGCCGGCTGGAAGATCACCACCGCATCGCCGGCGAAGTTGCGCGTCTCGGCGAGATAGCGCGCTGCGCCCAGCAGCATCGCGGTGTGGCCGTCATGGCCGCAGGCGTGCATCTTGCCCGGCGTGGTCGACTGATAGGACACGCCGGTCTCTTCATGCACCGGCAGCGCGTCCATGTCGGCGCGCAGGCCGATGGTGCGGACGTTGCGTCCATCCGCCGGCTTGCGGCCCTTGATGACGCCGACGACGCCGGTCTTGCCGAGACCCGTGACGACCTCGTCGCAGCCGAATTCCTTGAGCCGCTCCGCCACGAACGCTGCCGTGCGGTGCACGTCGTACATCAGCTCGGGATGGGCATGCAGGTCCCGCCGCCAGGCCGTGATGTCGGGGTGAAATTCGGCGATCCGATTGACGATGGGCATGACGACGTCCTACCAAAACCACAACATGGGCGACGCCCACATGGCGGCGCTCATTCTGATCCGCCGAACCTACCATGGCCCGGGGGTGCGGCCCAATATCCGCGATGCGGCAAAAGCAGTCATAAGGGCCGCCCAATCGCCGCGAACTCAGGCATTTCGCACAATGGATATGGCTTTTCCGCACGTTCCCCGGAACGGAGAAAAATGCTCTAAAAACCATGACAACCAGATGAAATGTGACGGGGTGGCATGACCAGGCAGCTCGAGGGGGATTTCGACTACATCGTCGTGGGTGCCGGCACCGCCGGCTGCATCGTGGCCAACCGCCTGTCCGCCGACCCGCGCCGGCGGGTGCTGATTCTGGAGGCTGGCGGCCGCGACAACTGGATCTGGTTTCACATCCCGGTCGGCTACCTCTTCGCCATCGGCAATCCGCGCTCCGACTGGATGTTCCGCACCGAGCCCGAGGCCGGCCTCAACGGGCGGGCATTGGCCTACCCCCGCGGCAAGGTCATCGGCGGCTCCTCCGCCATCAATGCCATGATTTCGATGCGCGGCCAGGCCGCCGATTACGACCACTGGCGCCAGCTCGGCCTCGCCGGCTGGGGCTGGGACGACGTGCTGCCGGCGTTCAAGCGGCTGGAGGATCACTTCCTCGGCGCCAGCGCCATTCACGGTGCCGGCGGCGGCTGGCGCATCGAGCCGCCGCGGCTGTCCTGGGACGTGCTCGACGCGGTCGCCGATGCCGCCGCGCAGATGGGCATCCCGCGCACCGCGGATTTCAACACCGGCGACAACGAAGGAATCGGCTACTTCCATGTCAACCAGAAGCGCGGCCGGCGCTGGTCGTCCGCGCGCGGCTTCCTCAAGCCGGCGCTGGGCCGCCCCAACCTGCGGCTCGAAACCCATGTGCTGGTCGATCGTCTGATCGTCGAGAACGGCCGCGCCGTCGGCGTGCGCTTCACGCAAGACGGCGAGACCATCGAGGCGCGCGCCCGCGGCGAAGTCGTGCTGTGCTCGGGATCGATCGGCTCGGTGCAGTTGCTGCACCGCTCGGGCATCGGCCCGCGCGAGTGGCTGGCGCCGCTCGGCATCGACACCGTCGTGGCGCGTGACGGCGTTGGCCGCAATCTGCAGGATCATCTGCAGCAGCGCGCGATCTACAAGGTCAGCGGCATCCGCACCCTCAACGAGACCTACTATTCGCTGCCGCGCCGCGGCCTGATGGGCCTCGATTACCTGCTGCGCCGGCGCGGGCCGCTGACCATGGCGCCCTCGCAGCTCGGCATCTTCACCCGCTCCGATCCGCACCAGGAGCGCGCCAACATCCAGTTCCATGTGCAGCCGCTGTCGCTCGACAAGTTCGGCGAGCCGCTGCACCGCTTTCCGGCAATCACGGTCGCCGCCTGCAACCTGCGTCCATCCTCGCGCGGCGCGATCCGCCTGCGCGATGCCAATCCCGGGACGCCCCCGATCATCGCGCCGAATTATCTCGATACGCCCGACGACCGCCAGGTGGCGGCGGATGCGATCCGGGTGACGCGGCGGCTGATGAAACAGGCGGCGCTCGCGCCCTACCGGCCCGACGAATATTTGCCCGGCGCTGAGGTCGGCGATGACGATGCGTCGCTGGCGAAGGCGGCCGGCGATATCGGCACCACCATCTTCCATCCGGTCGGCACCGCGAAGATGGGCCGCGCCGACGATGCCATGGCGGTGGTGGACGAGCGGCTGCGCGTCTTCGGCATCGACGGCCTGCGGGTGATCGACGCTTCGGTGATGCCGACCATCACCTCGGGCAACACCAACACGCCGACCGCGATGATCGCAGAAAAGGGATCGGCGATGCTGATCGCGGACGCGCGCTGAGACCGCGCGCCATACGACCGGGATAAACGCGAATGGCCGGGACGAGCCCGGCCATCACGTATTCTGCGGACGCGGCCCGCAGGCCGCGTCGACGTCCTGTCGTATGTGACGATCAGCCGGCAGCGACCGCCGGTTTCCGCGCCGGCACCACCAGGTTGACGATCACCGCCACCGCGATGTTGAGCGCGAGCGCCAACAGGCCGGTGTAGAGCGTGATCGCGGTGTCGCCGAGATGCAGTGTGTGCAGCGGCTTCAGCCCGTCGGCAAAGGCAAAATAGGTGCCGCCGAAGAAGCCGACCGCCCAGCCCGCGAGTAGCGCCGGCGCCCGGAACCAGCCCACGAACAGCCCGAACACCAGCGCCGGCAGGGTCTGGATGATCCACATGCCGCCGAGCAGCTGCAGGTCGAGCGCGAACTGGATCGGCAGGAACACGATCGCGGCGAGCGCACCGATCTTCACCACCAGCGACGTGACCTTGGCGACCTGCGCTTCACCCGCCTCGCTCACGTCGGGATTGACGTAGGCCCGCCAGAAGTTGCGGGTGAACAGGTTGGCCGCGCCGATGCTCATCACCGCGGCCGGCACCAGCGCGCCGATCGCGATCGCCGCGAACGCAAAGCCGGCGAACCAGCCCGGGAACAGCGTCTGGAACAGCGCCGGCACCACGTCGTTGTTGGTGGCGACCTGCAAATGCGCCGCGATGCCCATGTAGCCGAGCAGCGCCAGCAGGCCGAGCAGCAAGGTGTAGGCCGGCAGCAGGATGGCGTTCTTGCGGATGGTGTTGGCACCATTGCTGGCGAAGATGCCGGTCAGCGTGTGTGGATACATGAACGCCGCCAGCGCCGAGCCGAGGGCCAGCGTGGCGTAGGCCACGTACTGGTTGCTGCCGAGCAGGATGCTGCCCGCGCCCTTGGCCTTGAACGCGGCGTCAGCCGCCTCGAACACGGCCGCATAGCCGCCGAGCTTGGACGGAATCAGCGCCACCGCGGCGATCACCGCGATGTAGATCATGATGTCCTTGACGAACGCGATCAGTGCCGGCGCGCGCAGCCCCGACGAGTAGGTGTAGAACGCGAGCACCAGGAACGCGATGATCAGCGGCGCCTCGCCGGTCAGGCCCAGCGCCTTGATGACGGTCGACATGCCGATCAGCTGCAGCGCGATGTAGGGCATGGTGGCGATGACGCCGGTGATCGCCACCGCAAGTTCGAGCGCCTTCGAGCCATACTGGCCGCGCACGACGTCGCCGGCCGTGATGTAGTTGTGCTTCTTGGCGACGTCCCACAGCTTCGGCATCACCGCGAACACGAAGGGATAGACGATAATCGTGTAAGGCAGCGCGAAGAAACCGTAGGCGCCGGCCGCATAGACCACCGCAGGCACCGCGATGACGGTATACGCCGTGTAGAAATCACCGCCGATCAGGAACCAGGTGATCCAGGTGCCGAAGCTGCGGCCACCGAGCCCCCACTCGTCGATGCGGGCGAGGGTTTCCGGCCGCCGCCACTTGGCGGCCACGAAGCCCATGATGGTGACGACGATGAAGAAGAAAATGAAAACGCCGAGCGCGACGGGATCGATATCAGTCTTCATGTTTCACTCCCCGGTAGGCGAGCCAGATCAGGAGTGAGGTGATGGGCACCCAGGCGAGCTGGTACCAGTAGAAGAACGGAAAGCCGAGCAGCACCGGGTCGTGAACGTTGTAGAACGGGACCCAGAGCAGTCCGACATAGGGAAGCACCAGCAGCCACAGCCACCGGTTTTGCGTGCGTGTTTTCATGGCGATCCGGCCTTGCGTCGATTTGTCGCTCAAAAAATGACCGGATGTGGATAGCCAGACCGCGCCAGCGGGTAAAGCGCGCCGTTCGTCGAACGGGCGGTGCATGAGCGAAGGTCAGCCATGCGCCGAACGCACGTGCAGCGCCGAAAATCAGGGCCGAACCGCCATCGTCACCGGCCCGGGCGTGCGCACCGGCTCTGCGAGGCGGGCGAAATCACATAGCAGTGATCGGGTCTTCCGCGGATCCACGATCTCCTCGACCCAGAACTTTTCAGCCGTGCGGAACGGCGAGCGCAGCTTGTTGAGTCGCGCCTCGATCTCGGCAAGCTTGGCCCGCGGATCGTCGGCGTCATCGATCTCGGCGCGATAGGCCGCCTCGATGCCGCCTTCGAGCGGCAGCGATCCCCAATAGCCCGATGGCCAGGCGTAGCGCAGCGACAGCCGGCCCGCCGGCTGGTTGGCGGCCCCCGCAACACCGAACGCATTGCGGATGATCACCGTGCACCACGGCGTCTTCGTCTGGTTCATCGCCGCCATGGTGCGCACGCCATGCCGAATGGTAGCCGCACGCTCCGCCTCGAGCCCGATCAGGAAGCCCGGGCAGTCGGCGAGATAGACCACCGGCAGATGGAAGGTTTCGGCGAGATCGACGAAGCGCACGATCTTCTGGCAGGCGTCCGCAGTCCAGGCGCCGGCATAGTGATAGGGATCGCTCGCCATCAGCGCCACCGCGCGGCCATCGAGCCGGGCGAGGCCCGTGATGATCGAACGCCCGAAATTCTGGCCCATCTCGAAGAACGAGCCGCGGTCGACCACGCTGTCGATGATCGGCCGCATCTTGTAGACCTGCCGGCGATTGCGCGGCACCGCTTTCAACAGGCTGTCGTCGGCGCGCTCGGGATCGTCGTCGCAGGGAAGCGTTGGCGGCAGCTCATGGACCGACGACGGCAGATAGGACAGAAAACGCCGCGCGCAGGCGAACGCCTCCTCTTCCGTATCCACCGCATGATCGACGGCACCGCTGCGGGTCTGGATCTCCCAGCCGCCCAGCTCCTGCTTGTCGAGCTTTTCGCCGAGCCGCGCCACCACGGGCGGACCCGCCACGAACATCGCCGAGGCCTTGGTCATCACTGAGTAGTGGCTGGAGGCGAGCCGCGCCGCGCCGAGGCCAGCCACCGATCCGAGCCCGAGGCCGACCACCGGCACGCGCGAGAGATTGGTGGTGGTGAAGTAGAAGCCCATGGTGCCGCCGATGCCGCCGGGCAGGTTCGCCGCCCCACGGGTCTCGATGGTTTTCACCGAGCCGCCGCCACCGGAGCCCTCGATCACACGGATGATCGGCAGCCGGAAATCCGCCGCCATGGTCTCCGCCATCAGCGGCTTGTGCGGCAGCGAGGCGTCGGCCGAACCGCCGCGCACAGTGAAGTCGTCGCCGACCACCACCACCGCGCGGCCGTCGACCCGCCCCCGGCCGAACACGCAGTTCGCCGGGGTCAGGCTGATCAGGTCGCCGTTGTCATCGTATTCGCCGCTGCCGGCGATGCCGCCGATCTCATGGAAGCTGCCGGCGTCGAGCAGCCTGTCGATCCGCTCGCGGACCGTCAGGCGCCCGCCTTCATGTTGCCGCCTGACTTTCTCGGCGCCGCCCATCTGCTGCGCGAAGGCTTGCCGCCGCGTCAGCTCGTCCAGCTCCGGCTTCCAGTTCATTCCGCATCTCCCTGACGCCGGCGACGATCGATGGCCCCTTTCGGATCGGACGCGCCGATGGAGTCTCCACAAAGGGATTGTCCTCGACGCTGTCGGACATGCCGATCACCGCCCGCGACAGCTTGAGCAATTCCGGCGCGACTTCGACACGCATGCGCGCCTCGTCATACATGCCGGCCAGCAGACCGACCGTGATCACCAGATAGTCGCGGTATTGCGGTGACCAGATCGGCACGGAGATGCCGTTGATGTGCGGGTTCCACAGCCCGCACGAGATGACGTAGCCGTTGTCGCGCAGCGAGCGGCGGTTGGCCTCGATGCGAGGCTGCAGCAGCTTGGCCTCCTGCGGAATCTCGCGCTCCATGTCGGCCATCAGCGCCGCATAAGCGTCGGGATGCAGCGCCGCAGTGTAGGCATGGCCCGCCGCGGTGCGCGCGATCTCGATCCGGCTGCCGGTGGTCGACTGCAGGCCGACAGCGTCATAGGCGCGGGCGTATTCGAGATAGACCATGTGGAACCGATCCGGCGCGACGAGGCCGATGGTGCCGGGAATGCGTTCCGCCACTTCCTGCATCCGCATCCGCACCAGCGCGCGGAAGCGCAGCCCGCGCATCATCTGCGAGCCCATGGCGACGGCGCCCGGCCCGAGCCGGTACTTCTGGTCCTGCGGCAGGTAGACCAGCTGCCCCATGCGGGTCAGCGTGTGGGTGAGCCGCGAAACCGTGGAGCGCGGCAGCCGGCAGCGGTTGGCGATCTCGAGATTGCCGAGCCGGGCCTCATAGCCCTCGAAGCAGCGCATCACGTCGAACGCACGCGACACCACCTGGATCACATCGTTTTCCACGGTGCCATCAACAGCGACATTGCCGTGCCGGCCCAGGCGTTCGGATCGACGTCCCATCAGGCAGCCCCCCACACGCGCGTGACCAGATGGGCGTTCCCGAGACTTGCTGGATGTCGCATGCTCACTCCCTCTTAATTTCGCTGTGCGGAATGAAATTCCACTTGTGCGATACGCTACCTCAGGCAATCTCGGGCGACAACCGGCAAAGGCGCTGGAGCAGCAAACTTGCGTAGCGTGTGTGCGCAAGACAGCCATGTGGCTCAGGGAGGTGACGTGGGAGACATCAAGATCACGACAGAAGTCGCAGGCCGCATCTGCGATTTGCTGATGAAAGCCGGCGAAAGCGTCGCAGAAGGCGACGACATCGCGCTGGTGGAAGCCATGAAAATGGAAATCCCCGTCGCGGCGACGGCGGCCGGCACGATCAAGTCGGTGCTCGTCGGCATCGACGACATGGTCGCCGAGGGACAAACGATTGCAATCGTTGAGACTTAGCAGGGATGACGTGCTCCGTCAGCGCACGAACCAGATCGGAATCAAATCCGGACTTTCAAACATCCGTTTGAAACAGTAAAATGCCTGTGTTCCCCTGTCATGCCCGGCTAGCGCCACAGCTGTCCGGTTCAGCGTGTCCCGCAGAGGAGCCGTCGTCTGAGATACGCGGCGCCTCGATATTTTTTGCGTCATCACCGGGCCGGCGCGCAGCGCCGTGACCCGGTGATCCAGCTTAAAAGCTCATGAAAAACCGCGAACAAGCTGGATGCGCGGGTCAAGCCCGCGCATGACGCCGTGAGTATGGCTCGCGCGCGCCGTGCTGCAAGCCTTACAACTTGACAAGCTGAACCGCTTGACCTTTTTCACGTTCCCAAGCGCGCGCGAATTCCAAGACCTCTTCCACCGTCTCATCTGGGTGGAACGAAATCGTGATGAAGCGACTTGGATCTGAACCATCACCGACGACAAGCTCGTCTATGATGTCGTCGACTTTACTCGCGGCGCGTTGACAGAACCAGCCCGTCTTGAATTCGCACACCAACCGTCCCGCCGATTTTCGCTCTGCAATAGCCATCTTCTTGACTGAGCTACTGCGGCAGCGACTTCGGCGAAGTGATCGCAAAATCCAACTCAGAGCGCATCGACAACTCCGGCCGCGCCGCCAGCTGCAGATCGCCCCTCACTCAGGAAACTCATCTAGCGAGACCAACAATTCCACCGCCGCTCCGATGTTTTCCGGATCAAGATACTGATGGCCCCGCCCCGTAAAAACCAGCGCATTGATCAGCGCCACATATTTTTTTTGGGCATCTCGTGAAGTAAGCTGCACAAGGACACAATCATCGGTCGTTTCGATATCCGAAGCAGTAGAACGCCTGAATATGACATCGATCAAACCGTCGAAGAACTTCACATCCTCAAGTTCGCTAATTCGAAACTCAGCCTTCGCGTCAGCCTCATCTCCCAAACCGACACATTCGATCCGCTTCGACAACAACTGAAGTTGTGTTCGATCAGAGGCAACAGCAACTTGCATCCGCCCGTCATCTTCGGCCAGTTTGACGATCCTGGTCACCATTCCGGCAGGCTCCTTCGGCTCAGTGCCCCTCACACGTCGCGACTGACGAGCACTAAATCATCTTCTGGCTGCGCGTAGTGGATCAGGCCAAATTTCGGAAACGCAACAACAACGCCCCGCCCGAGATAGCTCCATTGGGCTTTAGGATACTCCAGCGAGTATTCATCGGCATCAATATTGCACACAACAACGCCTTCGGATGCGTCGCCTAATCTGACCAAATCTCCCAATCGAACCTGCTCGCCGGAAGAGTATTTCACAAACGTCCTCCGCATGTGGCAACCAAGCCTTTACGCAGCTCAGTCAGCCCCGCGCTATACACTCGAGAGCCCTCGAGCTATCGTCAGAGCCAGGATTTGATCATAGGTCATATTGTAGGAGGTGACGGCTGCGGGATCTGCACCAGCCTGAATGAGATAGGCGTTGACGTCGGGAAAGTTTCCGCCGACTGCCGACCAATGCAGCGGGTTCGTCGCATGATCATCGGCAGCGCGAACATGCGCACCATGCTCGACGAAGAAGCGAACAATATCTAATTTGCCACCTCGTGCCGCGATCATCAGCGGGGTCATGCCCGTCGTGTCCGGCAGATCGACGTTCGCACCAGCCGCGTGGAGAGCCGTAACAATCTCAACTGATTGATCAGCTGCTTTGTGGACCGCATTCTGCCCAAAATCAGGATCGCGCATATTGGGATCAGCGCCAAACTGAAGAAGCGTTCTTACAAATTCGACATTTCCAATCAATGACGCCCAATGGATGGGCGCTCCTCTGGCGCAGATGTAGTTCAAGTCCATGCCCGGTCGAAGCAGGCGGCCGAAGGCTTCCCGATCCTGTTCAATAATCGCGCTAATGAGGGCGTCCATTGATCGCCTCTACTTATGGAGCAACAACGACACGGCGAGGCCGGCGAACTGGTACGATAAGATGCTCGCAAAACTCATCGGGAGCGGCCGATTAGCTCGGCCGTGCCGCCAGTTCGCGCAGCGCGGTCTTCAGCACCTTGCCGTAGTTGTTCTTCGGCAACTCGGCGAGCGCGACATAGCTCTTCGGCCGCTTGAAGCGGGCGATGTTGGCGAGGCAGTGGGCATCGAGCGCCGCAGTGTCCAACGTCGCGCCCGGCGCGAGCACGAGATAGGCGACGACATTCTCGCCCCACTCCGGATCGGGCACGCCGATCACCGAGACCTCTGCCACCGACGGATGCGCCAGCAGCACCTCCTCGACCTCGCGCGGATAGATGTTGGTGCCGCCGGAGATGATGACGTCCTTGGAGCGGTCCGACAGGGTGAGGAAGCCGTCGGCGTCGAGCCGGCCGACATCACCGGTGCGCAGCCAGCCATTGACCAGCGTCTCGGCCGTGGCCTTCGGATTGTTCCAGTAGCCAAGCATTACCGGCGGGCCCTTGACCTCGATCTCGCCGACCGCATCCGACGGCAACGCCTCGCCGTCCGCCCCGGTGATGCGCACACGCACCGCGCTGTGCGCGGCGCCGACCGAGCGAAGCCGATCGAGATAGCGCGGGTGATCCGTCTCGCCATGACATGACCGCGACAGCGCCGTGATGGTCATCGGCGACTCGCCCTGGCCGTAGATCTGCACGAAGCGCTGGCCCAGCACCGCCATCGCCTCCTTGATGTCCTCAAGGTACATCGGGCCGCCGCCGTAGACGACGGTCTTGATGCCCTCCCCGGTCTCGCCGCGCGCGCGTGCAGCCGCGACCAGGCGCTTGACCATGGTGGGGGCCGCGAACATCGACACCGATTTGAGTTCGCGCGCGAGCGTCAGCACCTCGTCGGCATCGAACCCGCCGGATACCGGCACCACATGCCGGCAGCCGCGACGGACATGAATGAAATTGTAGAGGCCGGCGCCATGGGACATCGGCGCGGCATAGAGCGCCGCGTCTTCCGGATGAACCTCGTCGACGTCGGCGAGGTAGCACAGCGACGCCGACAGCAGGTTGCCGTTGCTCAGCATCACGCCCTTCGGACGCCCGGTGGTGCCCGAGGTGTAGAACAGCCAGGCGAGATCGTCGATCTCACGTGCCACCGGCGGCGCGAATGACAGGGATTGGCGCAACGCCGTGTAGGCCGCGCTGCCGACCGTGATCAGCGGCAGGCCCGCGGGCAGATCGGCTCGTGCGGCCTCCAGCAGCGGCGCGGTGTCGGCATCGACAAAAGCGAGCTTCGCCTGCGCGTTGCTGCAGATCCATGCCGCCTCGCGCGCGTGCAGCTTGGCGTTGATCGGGATGGCTACCGCGCCTGCCCACCAGATGCCATAGAGGCATTCGAGATAGTCGGTCGAATTGAACAGGAACAGCGCTACACGGTCGCCGGGCGCAAGCCCCTGCGCGGCGAGGTTGGCGGCGATCGCCGCCGCGCGCCGCGCGAAGGTAGCATAGTCGGCCTCGACCTTGGTCCCGCCGAGCAAAGCGGGAGCGGCCGGCACCAGCCGGGCGCTCGCCGCCAGCCACTCCGCGATGTTCATGTCAGCGCCCTGTCAGCGCGATGGCTCGAGGATCGAGACGTAGTTGGCGACCGCCGCGCCGCCCATGTTGAAGATGCCGCCGAGCTTGGGGCTCTTGAGCTGCATGCCCTCCGGCGCCTCGCCGGTAAGCTGCATCGCGGACATCACATGCATCGACACGCCGGTGGCGCCGATGGGATGGCCTTTGGCCTTGAGGCCACCGGAGGCGTTCACCGGCAGCTTGCCGCCGATGTAGGTCCAGCCTTCCTTGATGGCGCGCGCGCCCTGCCCCTTTGGCACGAGGCCCATCGCCTCGTACTCGATCAGCTCGGCGATGGTGAAGCAGTCGTGGGTCTCGACGAAGGACAGGTCCGACAGCGTGATGCCGGCCGCCTCCAGCGCCCGTCCCCACGCCACCGAGCAACCCTCGAAATCGACAATGTTGCGCTTGGACAGCGGCAGGAAGTCCTGCGCATGGGCAACGGCGCGGATCGCGACCGAGCGGCGCATGCCCTTCGCGGTTTCAGCGTCGGTCAGCACCAGCGCCGCGGCGCCGTCGGACACCAGCGAGCAATCGGTGCGCTTCAAGGGACCGGCGACGAACGGGTTCTTCTCGCCCTCCGAGCGGCAGTACTCGAAGCCGAGATCCTTGCGCATCTGGGCATAGGGATTGGCGACGCCGTTCTTGTGGTTCTTCGCCGCGATGAGCGCCAGCGCGTCGGACTGGTCGCCATAGCGCTGGAAATACTGCTCGGCGATCTTGCCGAACACGCCGGCGAAGCCGCCCTTGGTCTCGCCGTCCTCCGGCAGGTAGGAGGCGCGCAACAGGTTGCGGCCGATCTCCGGCCCCGGGGTCTTGGTCATCTGCTCGACGCCAACCACCAGCACCACCTTGGCCGCGCCGGAGCGGATGGTCTTGATCGCCTGATGCACAGCGGCCGAGCCGGTGGCGCAGGCGTTCTCGACCCGCACCGCCGGCTTGAAGCGCAGCGCCGGATCGGCCTGCAGCACCAGCGACACGGTGAAGTCCTGGGGCGAGAAGCCGGCATTGAAGTGGCCGAGCACGATCTCGTCGACATCGCCTGGTCCAACGCCAGCGTCCGCCAGCGCCTCCGTCGCCACGCGCACGATGAGGCTCTCGACGGTTTCGGCCTCGAGCTTGCCGAACGGCGTATGCGCCCAGCCAACGATCGATGCTGCTGTCATGATTGGTCTCCCGACATCCGTTGTTATCGGACCGGATCGGCCGGCCCGCGCGGCATTGTGCACCGCAGTCGGCCGACTTAACCATTGTCGCCGGGGGACATCAATATCGGCGGGGGAACTGGCAGGCATGCCGGCTGGGTAGTCGACGGCGGTATCGGGGACGCGGCCGAGACTGTTCCTCAGTCTGGCTGGAAAAGGCGTCAAGCCGTCTTGGAAGATGACGCTTGCCATTTTCTCTGTCGTGGCCGGGCTCGTCCCGGCAAGTCGGATATATCCGACTTGCGCTCTTTTTAGAACGCAACTCGGCATAGCCGAGTTGCTATGCACCGCGCTTAGGGACGCAGTGCCTTCCTTGCCGGGGTCGCCGGGACGAGGCCCGGCGACGACAAACACTAGGGTTGGTGGACAAAGGCAAAGCGCCCGGCGAGCTGGCGGGCTCACCGGGCGCCGTTGTCATCCAGCCACGGTCTACACCACCGTGCGATGCCGCTCGATGCACGTCCGCAGCACCTCGTCCATCGGCTTCGCCCACCAGTCGTGGGAGAAGATCTCGATCTCCGAGTAGCCGTCGAAGCCCTCCGCCTCGACCGCCGCGCGCAGCGAGGGAATGTCGATGGCGCCATCGCCCATCATGCCGCGATCGTTGAGGATATCCTTGGTCGGCACCATCCAATCGCAGACATGAAACGCATGCAGGCGCTTCTTGCCGGCACGCTTGATCTGCGCCATCACCTCCGGATCCCACCAGATGTGATAGACATCGAGCGCGACGCCGAGCATGCCCGACGTCTCCGGATCGAGCCGGTCGCAGATGTCGAGCGCATGCTTCGTGGTGTTGACGCAGGCGCGGTCGGCCGCATAGGCCGGATGCAGCGGCTCGATCGACAGTGGCAGGCCGACCGAACGCGCATACTCCAGCATCTCGGCGATGGCGTCCTCGACCTGTTGCCGGGCGCCGGCGATGTCCTTCGACGGCGCGCTGCCAGGCCGCGAATACTGCGGCAGGCCGCCGACCACCAGCACGATGCAGGGCGCCCCCAGCGCCTTGGCCTCGTCGACGGCACGGCGGTTGTCGTCGCGCATCGCCTGGCGATGGGCGTCGTCAGCCGGGAACATGCCGCCGCGGCAGTAACCTGACAGGTCAAGGCCGGCGTCACGCACCGCCTTCACCGCGCGCTCGAGCCCGACCGCCGCGACCTGGTCGCGCCAGGGATCGATGGCGCGGATGCCCATGCGGGCGCAGGCGTCGACGATCTCGACGAGATTGCCCTGCTGGCGGACCGTCGCCGTATTCAGCGACAACCACCGGTGATCCCTCGAAAAGTCGCGCATGTCAGCTATCGATGCCCCGTGTTGCCAGCACCGCCTTCATGCGGGCGGTCGCGCGCGCCGGATCGGCGAACAGACCGGCCTTGTCGGCGAGCCGGAAAATCTCGGCGAGATGCACGGTCGAGCGCGTGCTCTCCTGCCCGCCGATCATGGTGAAGTGGTCCTGATGGCCGTTGAGATAGGCCATGAACACGACGCCGGTCTTGTAGAACCGGGTCGGCGCCTTGAAGATGTGGCGTGACAGCGGCACCGTCGGCCCCAGCACGTCGTGGAACGTGGCGAGATCACCGGCCGCAAGGCGTGACACCGCATAGGAGGCCGCCGGCGCGATGGCATCGAAGATGCCGAGCAGCGCATGCGAGAACCCCTGCGCGTCGCCGGCGATCAGCTCGGCGTAGTTGAAGTCGTCGCCGGTGTACATCTTGACGCGCTTGTCGAGGCGGCGGCGCATGTCGATCTCGCGCTGCTTGTCGAGCAGCGAGATCTTGACGCCGTCGACCTTGGCCGCGTTGGCGTTGATGATGCCGACCGCGGTGTCCATCGCCGCGTCGAGGTCGTTGGTGCCCCAATAACCCGTCAGCGCCGGATCGAACATGTCACCGAGCCAGTGAATGATGACGGGCTCGCGCACCTGCGACAGGATCCGGTCGTACACCTCGACATAATCGTCGGCGTTGCGGCCGATGCGGGCGAGCGCCCGCGACGCCATCAGGATGATGCGGCCGCCCGCGGCCTCGACCGCGCCGACCTGCTCCTCATAGGCGCGGATGACGTCGTCGATCGACTTCGCGTCCTCCGGCGCGAGATGGTCGGTGCCGGCGCCGGACGCGACCAGCGCGCCGCGCGGCTTGGCGGCGGCAACCGAACGCCGGATCAGCTCCAGCGACGTCGGCCAGTCCAGCCCCATGCCGCGCTGGGCGGTGTCCATCGCTTCGGCAACGCCGAGGCCAAGGTCCCAGACATGCTCGCGGAACGCGATGGTACGGTCCCAGTCGATCGCCGCCGTCAGCCAGGGATCGACATCGGCGCGCGGATCGGCGACGACATGGGCCGCCGAGTATACCACGCGGTTCAGCGAGCCTTCGAGGCGCGCGGGAAACGCCCGCGGCGACGACGGGTGGTAGGTCTCCAGCGTGCCATCGGCCCGCGGCAGTTGCAGCGAGAGCCCCGTCACCGAGGCCGCATGCTTGTTCATGGCTTCCTCCCTCAGGCCTTGATTGCGGGCACGTCCACCCAGCGGCGCTCGCGCCAGCTCTGCAGCGCGCACTCGACGAGCTGCACGCCCTTGGCGCCTTCGAGCAGCGTGTACTTGTAGGGCGCGCCGTCGCAGACGTGGCGGATGAACATCTCCCACTGCTCCTTGAAGCCGTTGTCATAGACGGCGTTGTCGGGCACTCGCTGCCAGTCGGCGTAGAAGTCGTGGGTGCGCTTCTCGTCCGGATTCCACACCGGCCGCGGCGTCGCCTGGCGCGCCTGGATCATGCACTCGGTGAGGCCCGCCACCGCCGAGCCGTTGGTACCGTCGACCTGGAAGGTGACGAGGTCGTCACGATAGACACGCGTCACCCAGGACATGTTGATGTGGGCGATGACGCCGCCCTTGAGGCGGAAGGTGGCGTAGGCGGAATCGTCCGCGGTCGCCTTGTACTTCTTGCCCTGCTCGTCCCAGCGCTCGGGAATGTCGGTGGTGCCGAAGCAGGTCAGGCTCTCGATCTCGCCGAACAGGTTGTCGAGCACGTAGCGCCAGTGGCAGATCATGTCGAGGATGATGCCGCCGCCGTCCTCGGCGCGATAGTTCCACGACGGCCGCTGGGCGTCCTGCCAGTCGCCTTCGAACACCCAGTAGCCGAACTCGCCGCGCACCGACAGCATGCGGCCGAAGAAGCCGGAATCGCGGAGCATGCGCAGCTTCTTGAGGCCGGGCAGGAACAGCTTGTCCTGCACGGTGCCGTGCTTGACGCCCTTGGCGTTGGCGAGCTTCACCACCCGAATCGCTTCCTCGAAATTGGTCGCGATCGGCTTCTCGCAATAGATGTGCTTGCCGGCGTCGATCGCCTTGGCGAGCAGGCCTGGGCGCGCCTGGGTCGTGGCGGCGTCAAAGAAGATGGTGTCGTTGGGATCGGCCAGCGCACGGTCGAGATCGGTCGTCCAGCGCTCGACCTTGAGCGACTTCGCCAGCCGCTCGATCTTGTCGGCGTTGCGGCCAACCAGGATCGGATCGGGCACCACGCGATCGCCGTTGCCGACCACCACGCCGCCCTGCTCGCGGATCGCAAGGATCGAGCGGACCAGATGCTGGTTGAGGCCCATGCGGCCGGTCACGCCATTCATGATCACGCCAAGACGCTGTGTCGCCATAACTCAATGCTCCTGAAGATTTCTGTCGTGTGTGGGATCGCGAAGAGATGAAAGGGATGAGAAGTCCGGGTGCGTGCCGGACGCAAAGCCACGCTGGTGCAACGAGGCGACCGACAGCGCACCCGTCCCGGTCGCGAGGCGAATGCCATCAGCACCATCGGCATAGAGATCGGGATGCGCGCGAAGGAACGCGCCCGCCTCCCGCGACGGCGCATCGCCGAAGCCGGCGGCATAATGATGGCCGTTGCGCTCGGCATGCGCGAGACCGAGCAGCGCGCCGAGCGCGAGGTCCTGCTGTACGCCGAGCCCGGCCTGGCAGGTCAGGTCCTCGCCGGTGACGAAGAACGCGGGCCCCTCGGCGTTCCAGCGCGCGGCACGAGCCGAATTCAGGATCGACTTGTAGAGGCCCTTGCAGGATTTCGACGACACGCCGCGATAGCCCAGCGCCTTTGCCGCGACGAATGCGCCGTAGGAATCGTCGGCTTCGTCGATGATGACATTGCGCCGCGCCAGGCCGCCGAGCGGCGTCTGCGCCGTGATGTCGCGCGGCATCGGCTGCTCGAGATAGAGCAGCCGCTGTGCGATCGGCGCCAGCGCCGCATCGTTGTCGAGACGTTCCATCAGCGCGGTGAGCGCGGCCAGATCGGCATACTGCTCGTTGGCGTCGAGCGTCACGCGAATGTCGCTGCCGACCGCATCGAATTCGCGACCGATGGCGGCGAGCCGCACGGCATCGACGTCCGGCTGACCGCCGAGCTTGAGCTTGAAGAAGCGCGTGCCGCCGTCAGCCGCGATCGCACCAATGCCGCGCGGCCCCTGCAGTTCGTCATCGAGGCCGACCGTGTGGCGGATCGCCACCGCATCGCTCGGCGTCCGGGCGGCCAGAAAGCCTGTGATCTCGTCCACCGTCAGGTCGGGCGTCAGACGGGCATCCAGCCCCGCGACATTGCCGGCCATCGCGGCGAAAAAGTCCGTCCCCAGCGCCCGCAACAGCGCATCGAGGATCGCCTTGTCGATTTCCGCCGGCCCGAACGCCGCCGCCAGCGGCGGGATATTCTCTCGCGTGCAGCGGGCCAGCTGTGCGCCGATCCGGCCCGCATGCCATCCGAACGCGGTGTCGTCACCATCGGCCGCAAGATAGAGCTCGCGCGCGATCGCGAGCGACCGACGCAACTCATCGACCGTCGCGGCCGGCGAGAGCTGCGGCCGCTTGTCGAACCATTTCGGCATCATCATTTCGGCGCTGGCGCCGACAGCCACGCCTTGGCCCCCGACCACGATCTCCACCCGCACGAACGCCTGCGGGGCGGCATCGACCGTCACCGCGCCGAAGCGGAACGGTTTCGCGAACCGCACCTGTCGCTCGAACAGGGCAATGTCGCGCACGGCCAGTCGTGGGGTCATCTTTTGCGGTGCTCATCTGCCGCGCGTCACGGTCCAGCCGGACCGGATGGGCGGTCGTTACGTTCATGCGCCCGTTCAGTCGAGCGCGCCCTCAGCGAGGAAGTGCCCTCGGATCTTCTGGGTCAGCGCGATGAACCGGGAATCCGCCATGATATCGAGCGTGCGCGGCCGCGGCAGCGGCACGTCGTAGATTGCCGCGATCGCACCGGGGCGCTCGGTCATCACCAGCACGCGATCGGCGAGGAACACCGCCTCGGGAATCGAATGGGTGATCAGCAGCACCGTCTTGCGCGTCTCGCTCTGGATGCGCTGCAACTCGACGTTCATGCGCTCGCGCGTCATGGCGTCGAGGGCGCCGAACGGCTCGTCCATCAGCATGATCTTGGGATCATGCACCAGCGCGCGGCAGATCGAGGCGCGCTGCTGCATGCCGCCCGACAGCTGCCAGGGCAGCTTCTTCTCGAAGCCTTCCAGGCCGACCATCTTCAGCAGTTCCTTGGCGCGCGGCAGGTACTTGTCGCGCGGCAACCGCTTCATATCGATCGGCAGCATGACGTTGCCGAGGACGGTGCGCCACGGCAGCAGCAGCGCGTTCTGGAATACGATGCCGACATTGCCATGCGGCTGCACCACCTTCTCGCCGTCCACCAGCACCTCGCCGGTGGTCGGCGGCAACAGCCCCGAGATCAGCTTGAGCAGCGTGGACTTGCCACAGCCCGACGGCCCCACCACGACGAAGAACTCGCCGTCGTTGATGTGGAAGTCGAGCGGGCGCAGCGACGGCACGTCGCCGTCGCGGCTGCGATAGGTTTTGGAAACACCGGAAATCCGGATTCCCGACGTTCCCCGCATCTCCGGCTGCACCAGATAGGGACGAGACTGAACCTTGGACGTGGTCGCGTTCATGATGTCGTGCAGAGCCTCAAATCACGGCGTCTTCGGCGGCAGATAGTCGTTGGTGTAGAAAGCCTGCGGGTTCTCCAGCGCCTTGGAGTCCAGCCCGCCATACTCGACCATCAGGCTGACCGACTCGGTCATGTTGCGGTCGGAGACACGGAACGGCCGCTCGCCCTTGGTCTCCGGCGTGCGGTAGAGAGGGATGGTCAGCTCGAAGCCCTGCGTCAGCGTCTCGATCTTGCCGCCCTTCGGATTGGCGTTGAGGATCGACTGTGCCGCGGCCTTGGGGTCCTTCTCGGCGGCTTCCACGGCCTTGGTGGTGGCGGCCATGAAGCGCTTCACGATGTCGGCGTTCTGCTTGACATAGTCGGTGTTGGCGATGATCCCGGACGAGATCATGTTGATGCCGTAGTCGGCGAACTTGATCGGGTAGACGTCCTTGCCGGTGGCGTCCTTGATCTTCATCGACTGGTCCATGACATAGCCCAGCAGCAGATCGGCCTGGCCGTTGATGACCGCGTTGAGCTTGGTCTGGCCGTCACCGGCGACCGTCTTGAAATCGGCTTCCTTGAGGCCGGTGCGCTTGAGGAACAGCGGCCAGATCTGGGTCATGGAATCGGCCGGCGTGATCGCCACCGTCTTGCCCTTGATGTCCTCCGGCTTGCGGATGTTCTTGTCGGCAAAACCCATCACCGACATCGGGCTGGTCTGCAGCAGCACGCCGGTGGCGATGACCGGAGCGCCCTTGATCGCCGCGCGCATCATGGTCGGCACATCGACGTAGCCGAAATTGGCGGTCTTTGCCGCCACCGCCTGGGTGGTCGCCGCCGAGCCGCGGCCTTCCTGGATGTCGAGGTCGATGCCTTCGGCAGCGAAGATGCCCTTCTCCTTGCCATAGTAGAACGGCGCATGCTCGCCATAGACGTACCAGTTCAGCATCAGCACGACCTTGTCGGCCGCGGCCGCCGGCGTGATGGCCGACAGGCCTGCCCACGCGCATACGGTGATCGTCGCGATCAGCTTTTTCATTGCTTCTCCTCCAGTTCGTCGCAGCCTTGAACCCGCTGCTTGTTGCTTGGTGCGTGTCTTGCCCGCCTCGCCTCAGGCGGCGATGACGAGGTCGTTGCGCTGGCTGACGTGCCAGGGGATCACGAAGCGCTCGATACGGTCGACCAGCCAGAACAATATCACGCCCATCAGCGCGAGGATCACGAGCGCCGCGAACATGGTCGGCAGGTCGAACGTGCCGATCGAGCGCTGCAGCACATAACCGATGCCGGAATTGGCGCCGACAAATTCGCCGACCACCGCGCCGACGACGGCAAGCGTCACCGACACCTTCAAACCGGAAAAGATCGCGGGCATCGCATGCGGCAGGTTGACGGCGCGGAAGACATGGAAACGGCTGCCCTGCATGGCGCGGGCGAGATCCACCATGTCGGGATCGACCGACTTGAAGCCCTGCACCGCCGACACCACCACCGGGAAGAAGCCGAGCAGGAAGGCCGAGATGATCTTCGGGAAAATGCCGAACCCGAACCACACCACGAACAGCGGCGCGATCGCGACCTTGGGGATCGACTGCGAGAACACCAGCAGTGGATAGACGTAGCTCTCGACCGTCTTGGAGCCGGCGATCAGCATCGCGACGGGGATGCCGAACAGCGCCGACAGCACGAAACCCCAGAGGGTCGCATAAGTCGTCGGCCACGCCTGCGCCAGCAGCTCGGGCCAGGACTCCCACAGCACCACGACGACGTCACGGGGCGCCGGGATCTGGTAGGCAGGAATATGGAACAGGCGGATCGACAGGTCCCAGGCCAGCACCAGGAACGCCAGGAACAGAAACGGCCGCACCCACGCGCTGCGCAGCAGCGCGGCGATGCCGCGTCGGCCCTTGCGGTCGTCCATCTGCGTTCTCCCAACGTCGCGCCGTTTCGTCGGCAACAATTTAACTCGTTGGATAAATACTACGCCGCCTTGGCCGAATGTCAAATGACAGGCTCGCGTCGCAAGGCCGCAGGCCCCGGCGTCGCCGCAGATGCATCGGAAAGTCGAGGAAAATCAGGCGGTCGTGGTCGCCAGCGACCGCGCCTTGGTGGCTTTCTTCTTGCCGGGCTGGGCGGCAGGCTTGCCGGTCAGCGCGGCCAGCACAAGGCCCACGACATGCGCAAGCCGCTCGTCCTTGGCCTCCGGCGACAGCAGATTGCGACCGAAGATGACGCTCAAGGTCGCACTGTTGGACAGGTAGAAGAAACACAGCGCGGCGATCGAGATGTAGAGCTGCACCGGATCCATCGCGACCTGGAAATCGCCGCTCGCGACGCCGCGCGAGACCACCGTGCGGATCATCTCGACGAACGGCGAGTGCATCGACTTGACCTTGGTCGAGCGTTTGAGATGCGCGGCGCGCTCGAGGTTCTCGGTGTTGAGCAGCGCCAGGAACTCGGGATTGCGGATGAAGTAGCTCCAGGTGAAGCTGATCAGCCGCTCGATCGCCTCGGGCGGATCGAGGTGCTCGAGGTTCAGCTCGCGCTCCTCCGCGCGGATGTCCTCATAGGCGCCCTCGAGGACCGTGAGGTAGAGATCCTCCTTGTTGCCGACGTGATAGTACAGCATCCGCTTGTTGGCGCCGGCTTCGGCCGCGATGCGGTCGACGCGGGCGCCGGCCAGGCCATAGGCCGAGAATTCACGCTTGGCCGCCGCCAGAATCCGCAGCCGCATCCCTTCAGGGTCGCGCTGCCATTTCGCGGGGCGGTTGGCTTTGGCCAAGTGAGACGTCCTCTGCGAGCGATTGAGTCACCGATGACATCTAGCATGAGGCGATCGGCTTGAGAACGTCCAGCAGACCGCGCCCCGCGCCGCCGTGAGGCTGTGCAGGCGGTGCGAACGGCACCGGCGCGGCTAGTGAATCTCGGGCTCCGGTGTCGGCGCCTGCTCCGATGGGATTTCGAGAAAATCAAAATCGCAGCCCTTGTCGGCCTGGCTGACGTGCTTGAGGTACAAAAGCCCGTAGCCGCGCTCGAACTTCGGCGGCGGCGGAACCCATGCCGCCTTGCGGGCGGCGAGCTCGGCGGCGGAGATCAGCACGTTGAGTTTGCGCGCGGCGACATCGAGCTCGATGCGGTCGCCGTCCCGCACCAGCGCCAGCGGGCCGCCGACCGCGGCTTCCGGCGTGACATGCAGCACGCAGGCGCCGTAGCTGGTACCGCTCATGCGCGCGTCGGAGATCCGCACCATGTCGCGCACGCCCTGCTCCAGAAGCTTCTTCGGGATCGGCAGCTGCCCCCATTCCGGCATGCCGGGGGCGCCATGAGGACCTGCGTTCTGCAGCACGATCACGCAGTCCGCGTCGATGTCGAGCGCAGGATCGTCGATGCGCCTCGCCATGTCGTTGTAATTCGTGAACACCACCGCCCGTCCGACATGGCGGTGCAGCCGCGCCTCCGCCGCCGGCGGCTTGATCACCGCGCCGTCGGGAGCGAGGTTGCCGCGCAGCACGGCAAGGCCGTCGCATGGCACCAGCGGCCGGTCACGACCGCGAATCACATCGTCGTTGAAGACTTCGGCACCCGCGATGTTTTCGCCGAGCGTCCGGCCATTGACGGTGCGCTCGCCGCCGGCAATCAGGTCGCCGAGCTGGACCAGCAGCGCGCGCAGGCCGCCGGCGTAATAGAAATCCTCCATCAGGTACTTGCCCGACGGCCGCAGATTGGCGAGCACCGGCACACGGCGCGCCAGCTCGTCGAAGCGATCGCTGGTGAGCGCGATGCCGGCGCGCCGCGCCAGCGCGATCAGGTGAACGATCGCGTTGGTCGATCCCGACAGCGCCAGCACCGTGGTGATGGCGTTGTCGAACGCGCGCGGGGTAAGGATGTCGCGCGGGGTAAGGTCCTCCCAGATCATGTCGACGATGCGCCGGCCGGACAACGCCGCCATCTGGCCATGGCGGGAATCGGACGCCGGAATCGACGCCGCGCCGGGCAGCGTCAGCCCCAGCGCCTCGGCGGCGCTCGTCATGGTCGAGGCCGTGCCCATGGTCATGCAGTGGCCGGCGGAGCGCGCGATGCCGTCCTCGACGCCCTGCCAGTCGGCCGGCGTGATCTTGCCGGCGCGCAGGTCCGCCCAGTATTTCCAGGTGTCGGAGCCGCTGCCGAGCGTCACGCCGTTCCAGTTGCCGCGCAGCATCGGCCCCGCCGGCACGAAGATCGCCGGCAGATTCATCGAGATCGCGCCCATGATCAGCGCCGGCGTGGTCTTGTCGCAGCCGCCCATCAGCACCGCACCATCAGCCGGGTACGATCGCAGCAGCTCCTCGGTCTCCATCGCGAGAAGGTTGCGGTAGAGCATGGTGGTCGGCTTCTGGAACGGCTCGGACAGGCTGATCGCCGGCATCTCGACTGGGAAGCCGCCCGCCTGCCAGATGCCGCGCTTCACCTCCTCCACCCGCTGCTTGAAATGGCTGTGGCAGGGGTTGATGTCGCTCCAGGTGTTGATGATCGCCACCACCGGCTTTCCGGCGTATTCGGAGCGGTGATAGCCCATCTGTGCGGTGCGGGAGCGGTGCCCGAACGAGCGCATGTCCTGCACGCCGTACCAACGGTGGCTGCGCAGCTGCTCGGGCGTCTTGCGGGGCTTGCTTGTCATGGCGCGGACCATCCAGGTAGGTTCAGCCTGCCTAGCGCAGGCCAGATGCTGCAGCAAGGCGAGGGAGCAGCGCCCTGCCCTTGATCGCCGAGCCGCTCCGCCCGCGACGGTAGAGTCGAAAGCCTGCAACCATTGGTTTAGGCATCAAGGAGAAGTGATCTCGTGGCTCGGATGGCGCGTCAGATTGGCTGGGGTTTGTTGCTTAACGTAAGCAACATTCAGAAATACCAAAAACGCATTACATTTTTGCAAGAAACGACGTTCGCCATTTCGTATTGCAACGCAATCAGGCTTAATGCGCCAACCGGTTAAATGCAGATGCCTTGAACGAGAAAGACGGTTTATGACGGCTCGACGCTGGATCTTTGTCGCCCTCACGCTCGCGGTCTGCGGGGGCCTCTACTTCGGATACGGCCGGCTGTACGGCAAACCGGAGCAGGCTGCCAACGCCGCCAAGGCGCGCTCCGCCGCCGTGCCAGTCACCATCATGACGGCCAAGGCCACCTCCTTCCCCGTCGTTCTCAACGGGCTCGGCACCGTCCAGGCGTTCAACACGGTCACCGCACGCACCCGGGTCGACGGTGAGGTGGTCAAGGTCCTGTTCAAGGAAGGCCAGACCGTGCAGCAGGGCGACCTGCTCGCCCAGATCGATCCGCGCCCCTATCAGGCTGCCGTCGACCAGGCCACCGCCAAGATGGCGCAGGATCAGGCGACGCTGCACAACTCCGAGCTCGACCTGCAGCGCTACTCCACCTTGGCCAAGCAGGACTTCGCCTCGCGCCAGCAGCTCGACACCCAGACCGCGGCGGTCGCCCAGAACACCGCGCTGGTGCAGGCCGACCGCGCCGCGCTCGACAACGCCAGGACCCAGCTCGACTACACCAACATCCGCGCGCCGATCACCGGCCGCGTCGGATTCCGCCTCGTCGACCAGGGCAACATCGTCAACGCCGCAAGCCAGACCGGCATCGTCACCATCACCCAGGTGCAGCCGATTTCCGTGGTGTTCACCCTGCCCGAGAGCCAGATCGGCGACATTAACAGCGCCATGCAGAAGGGCACGGTCGCGATCGCGGCCTACAGCGCCGATGGCAAGCGCAGGCTCGCGGACGGTACGCTCACGGTGATCAACAACCAGGTCGATCCGACCACCGCCACCATCCAGCTCAAGGCCACCTTCGCCAATACCGACAACGCACTGTGGCCGGGCCTTGCCGTGGTCACCCGAGTGCCGATCCAGACCCTGGATAACGTCGTGGTGGTGCCGCAGTCGGCAGTCCAGCACAGCCAGCAGGGCCTCACCACCTACGTCGTCGACGACAACCAGAAGGCGCGGCTGCGCCCGGTCGAGATCGGCGACGGCAACACCGACAACGTGGTCGTGACCAAGGGCATCGCGCCCGGCGAGCGCGTCGTGGTGGCCGGGCAGTACCGGCTGCAGAACGGCGCCACCGTCGCCGTGAACGAAGCTGCGAACGAGACCGTCGGCCGGAGTGCCCAGCAATGAGCGACGGCGGCCTCTCCGCACCCTTCATCAAACGGCCGATCGCCACCTCGCTGATGATGGCGGGCGTGCTGTTCGTCGGCCTGATCGCCTATCCGCAGCTGCCGGTGGCGCCGCTGCCGCAGATCGACTTCCCGACCATCTCGGTATCGGCGAGCCTGCCCGGCGCCAGCCCCGACACCATGGCCTCGTCGGTGGCGCAGCCGCTGGAGAACCAGTTCGCGCAGATCGCCGGCGTCTCCGAACTGACGTCGACGAGTTCGCTGGGCTCGACCTCGATCACCATCCAGTTCGATCTCAACCGCAACATCGACGGCGCCGCCAATGACGTGATCGCCGCGATCAATGCCGCCAGCGGCCAGTTGCCGAAAAACCTGCCGAACCCGCCGACCTACCGCAAGGTCAACCCGGCGGATTCGCCGATCCTGCTGCTGTCGGCGACCTCCGACTCGATGCCGCTGACCGAGCTCGACGACAATATCGAGATCAAGATCTCACAGCAGATCAGCCAGCTGCCCGGCGTCGGCCTCGTCACCATCGGCGGCCAGCAGAAGCCGGCGATCCGCATCCAGCTCGATCCGGCGAAGCTCGCCACCAAGGGCCTGTCGCTGGAGGATGTCCGCGCCCAGCTCGCGGTCACCACCGTCAACAGCCCCAAGGGCGCCCTCGACGGCACCACCCGCAGCTACACCATCTACGCCAATGACCAGTTGACCGTCGCCAAGGACTGGAACGACGTCATCGTTGCCTACCGCAACGGCGCGCCGCTGCGCATCCGCGACATCGGCACGGCGGTGGCCGGCCCCGAAGACCTCAAGCAGGCGGCCTGGGCCAACGGCAAGCGCGGCGTCTTCCTGGTGATCTTCAAACAGCCGGGCGCCAACGTCATCGAGACGGTCGACCGCATCAAGGCGGCACTGCCGCGGCTCGAGCTGGCGCTGCCGCCGGCGATCAAGATCGACATCCTGAGCGACCGCACGCAAACCATCCGCGCCTCCGTCGCCGACGTGCAGTTCACCCTGCTGATCACCATCGCGCTCGTCGTCCTCGTGATCTTCCTGTTCCTGCGCAACGTCTGGGCGACCATCATTCCCAGCATCACCGTGCCGCTGGCGCTGCTCGGCGCCTGCGCCCTGATGTGGCTCGCCGGCTACACACTGGACAACCTGTCGCTGATGGCGCTGACCATCTCGGTCGGCTTCGTGGTCGACGACGCCATCGTGATGCTGGAAAACATCACCCGCTACATCGAGGAGGGCGAGAGCCCGATGCGGGCGGCGTTCAAGGGCGCCGGCGAAATCGGCTTCACCATCTTCTCGATCTCGCTGTCGCTGGTCGCGGTGCTGATCCCGCTGCTGCTGATGGGCGGCATCATCGGCCGGCTGTTCCGTGAGTTCTCGGTGGTGCTGGCGATGACCATCGCGGTCTCGGCATTCGTGTCGCTGACGCTGACGCCGATGATGGCGTCGCGCTTCCTCAAGCCGCACAGCGAGGACAAGCATGGCCGTTTCTACAACGCCAGCGAGCGGGTGTTCGACGCCATGCTCGACGGCTACAAGCGCGGCCTCGACCTTGCGCTTCGGTTCCGGCGGGTGACGCTCGGCATCTTCCTGGTGTCGCTGGCGGCAACCATCGCGCTGTTCGTGATCATTCCGAAGGGTTTCTTTCCGCAACAGGACACCGGCCTGATCGTCGGCCAGTCGGAAGCGGCGCAGGACATTTCGTTCCAGGACATGCAGCGCAAGCAGGAGAAGCTCGGCGCCATCATCCAGCAGGATCCCGCGGTGGCCAGCGCCGCCATGGCGATCGGCGGCGGCGGCGGCAACTCGATGAACACCGGACGCTTCTTCATCACGTTGAAACCGCGTGACGAGCGCGACGTCAACGCCGACCAGATCATCGCGCGGCTGCGGCCGAAGCTGGAGGCGGTCGAAGGTGCCCGCCTCTACCTGCAGGCAGCCCAGGACGTGCGCATCGGCGGCCGCATCTCGCGCACCCAGTACCAGATCACGGTGCAGGACCCCGACCTCGACGAGCTCAATGCCTGGGCGCCGAAGATCGTGGACAAGCTGCGCACGCTGAAGGAGCTGCGTGACGTCGCCACCGACCAGCAGACCCAGGGCACGACGCTGACGCTGACGATCGACCGCGACCAGGCGTCGCGGCTCGGCATCCAGCCGCAGGTGATCGACGACACGCTGTATGATGCGTTCGGCCAGCGCCAGGTGACCCAGTACTTCACCCAGACCAACACCTACCGTGTGATCGTCGAGGTGCTGCCGGAGCTGCAGGGCGACCTCGCCACCCTCGACCACATCTACGTCAAGTCGCCGACCACCGGGCAGAACGTGCCGCTGTCATCGTTCGTGCACTGGACGACGCGGCCGGTGCAGCCGCTGTCGGTCAGCCACCAGGGCCAGTTCCCGGCGGTGACGGTCAGTTTCAATCTCGCCCAGGGCACCGCGCTCGGCGAGGCGACCCAGGCGATCGAGCAGGCCCAGCGCGAGCTGCAGGTGCCCGGCGCCATGACCATGCGCTTCCAGGGCACCGCCCAGGCGTTCCAGCAGTCGCTGAGCACCATCCCGCTGCTGATTGTGGCGGCGCTGATCGTGGTCTACCTGATCCTCGGCATGCTCTACGAGAGCTACATCCACCCGCTGACCATCCTGTCGACGCTGCCGTCGGCGGCGCTGGGTGCGCTCGCCACGCTGATGCTCGGTGGCTACGATTTCAGCCTGATCGCGCTGATCGGCATTATCCTGCTGATCGGCATCGTGAAGAAGAACGGCATCATGATGGTCGACTTCGCCATCGTCGGCGAGCGCGACCATGGCCTGTCGAGCGAGGAGAGCATTCGTCAGGCGGCGATCCTGCGCTTCCGCCCGATCATGATGACGACGATGGCCGCCCTGCTCGGCGCGGTGCCGCTGATGCTCGGCCACGGCACCGGCTCGGAGCTGCGCCAGCCGCTGGGATGGTCGATGGTCGGCGGCCTGATCGTCAGCCAGGCGCTGACGCTGTTCACCACGCCGGTGATCTATCTCTACCTCGACAAGCTATCGAACTGGATGAGCCCGCCGAGCCATGCCGCGACGCCGGACGCGCCGGAAGAAGAACAGCCCTATCATCCGGAAAAGCTGCGCTCGGCAGCAGGAGGCTGACCCCGGCATTGTTCGTGCTCTCGACGCCAAGAGCCCGGCATTGCCGGGCTCTTTTTTGTCGGATCACGATCGTTGCGGGTCAGACGCCGATGCGATCCGCTTGGCGGTCCACGGCGAAATCGCGCCACTGCACGCAGGGAATGTCCGCGGCGGGATGCACGTCCTTCACGAGGCGCAGCTCCCGCCAGTCGTCCGGTGTCTGCGTAAAGCGGAAGCCGGCCTTGCGTGCCAGTGCCTGCATCTCGAGATTGGTGCGCAGCGTGTCGCCCAGGAGGCGATGCGCACCGAGCGCCGCCGCACGGCACTCCAGGTTCGACAGCAAGGCAAAACCGATGCCGAGCCCGCGAAAGGCATCGCCGACCGACAGCCCGAACTCGACGCTGCCGGCCGCCGTGTGCAGCATATAGCGCGCCTCGCCGACGATCACCGGCGCACCGTCGATCATCATCTCGGCCACCACCGCAAAGCGGTCCCCCTCGCCGAGACGCAGCAGGCGATCGAACTCGCCGTTGGACAATCCGCTGCTCGCACCGGTAAAGCGGTTGTAGCGCGCCGGGGTCGACATCCCAGCGAAATAGCCTTGCAGTGCACCGCGGTCCGACGGTGTGACGAAACGCACCGTCAGCTGTCGCCCGTCCCGCAGCCGCAGCACATCGGAGAAGCGGCCGAAATCGCCGTGGCTGTCCTCGAGCAATTCCATGATCGTGGCCTGGCCCATGACGCGATCCTCCCTGGTGCGGCCGGATGGCGGCTCAGGCCCGCCAGAACGGCTTGTCGATCTCGTCGGCGACGTCGTCCCGCGACAGGCCGACATCGTTGAGGTCGCGTTCGGTCCATGCGGCGAGCTCGCCCCGCTCGACAAAACGACGATGCCAGGTGTGGATCACCTGGCCGATCCGCTCGAGAGCCCCCTGATCATGATGATTTGTCATCTCGTGATGGCTGCTGACAGGCATTTTGACCTCCTTATTGCTCAGTTGTCAGGTTTATCTGCCCGAGAAGCCGCGTTGACAAACGACACTTTGTCTCCGAATATATGACAATATCTCATGTATTCGGGTATAACAGGGATCAGGCATGACTGCACGCCTGCCGTCGCTGAACGGCCTGCGAGCCTTCGAGGCCGCCGCCCGCCACCTCTCGTTCACCCAGGCCGCGGCCGAGCTGAACGTCACCCAGACAGCGATCAGCCATCAGATCCGGCGGCTGGAAGACGAACTCGGGCTGCAGCTGTTCATCCGGAGAAACCGCACGCTGGCACTGACGCCGGCCGGCCGCGACTACCTGCCGGGCATTCGCGCGGCGTTTCAGGATCTGCGGCTCGCGACCGACCGCCTGCTGCGGCGCGACACCGGACCGGTGCTCACCGTGAGCACGCTGGCGTCATTCGCCGCCAAATGGCTGCTGCCGCGGCTCGCCACGTTCCAGGAGGCGCATCCGAGCATCGACGTGCGCATCACCACCTCGACAGAGATGGTCGATTTCCGCAAAGACGACGTCGATGCTGCGATCCGCTATGGCCGCGGCCACTGGCCTGGCGTGCACGCCACCTGGCTGATGGCCGACCAGCTGTTTCCGGTGTGCAGTCCGGCGCTGCTCGAGGGCGCACGCCCGCTGCGGCGGCCTGAAGATCTCGCTGACCATGTGCTGCTGCACACCAGCCTCGGCAGCGAGGACGACTGGCGGTTGTGGCTGACCGCGGCCGGCCTGCCTATTGGCATCGCCAGCCACACACTGACCTTCGACTTGACCTTCATGACGGTGCAGGCCGCGATCGATGGCCTCGGCGTCGCCATCGGCCGCACATCCTATGTCCAGGACGATATCGACAAGGGCCGCCTCGTCGTGCCCTTCGACATCACTCTGCCCGCCGACGCCGGATTTTATCTGGTGGCGCCGCAGGCCACCGCCAACGCGCCGAAGCTCAATGCCTTTCGTGACTGGCTGGTCGCCGCGGCGAAACGCGGCGACCAGCCATCCCGACCTCATCCGACAACCTTGGAGAAGTCCGGCTGACGACGCTCGGCGAACGCCGCGAAGGCCTCGCGCGCCTCCGCCGTCTTCAGCCGCTCCTGGAAGATCACGCCTTCGCGGCTCATCTGCTCGGCGATCCGCTCACGATCGCGCATCAGCCCCTTGGTGTGCGCCAGCGCACCGAGCGGACGCTTCGCCAGCGCCTCGGCCGCCGCCCGCGCCCTGGCGCGCAGCTCCGCCGCCGGCACCACCGCATTGGCGAGCCCGATGTTCACCGCCGTCGCCCCGTCCACCGGCTCGCCGAGCGCGAACATCGCATAGGCGCGGGCATGACCGACGCGCGCCGGCAACAGCAGGCTCGAGGCGGCCTCCGGCACCAGAGCGAGATTGACGAACGGCGTCAGCAGCCGCGCGGTGTCGGCGAGATAGACGAGGTCGCAGTGCAGCAGCATGGTGGTGCCGACCCCCACCGCGTTGCCCTGCACCGCGGCGACGATCGGCCGCGTCGCCTTCGCCAGCGACCTCAGGAAGCGGAACACCTGCTTCTCGCCCTTGAACGAGCCGGTCGACTGCGCGGCGAAGTCGGCAAGATCATTGCCTGCGGTGAAGCTGTCGCCATCGCCTTGCAGCAGGACGACGCGAACGGCGGCATCGCTCTCTGCCCGGTCGAGGGCGTCGGCGAGCGCACCGTACATCGCGTCCGTCAGCGCGTTCTTCTTGTCGGCGCGGGCGAGCGTCACGGTCAACACGCCGCCATCGAGTTCGGTCTTCACATGCTCAGTCATCGGGTCTTTCCTTCCTGGTCCTTGGAGATATCTTTGGGAAACTTGTCCTGCAGGCTGGTGAGCCAGCGTACGACCACATCGATTTCCTTGTCGGAAAAGCCTTCCATCAGCCGCGCGTTGAGCGCCTGCGTGCGCGCCACGGCGCGCTTGCGCACCGACAGCCCGGCTTCCGTCAGGTAGAGTCGCCAGGCACGACCATCGGCGCTGTCCGGCCGGCGCTCGACGAGGCCGGCACGCTCCATGCGATCAGCCAGTCCCGACATCGCCGACGGCACGAGATCGAGCGCAAGCGCAACGTCGCCGATCAGCGCGCCATCGCGGCCGCCGAGATAGAACAGCACGCCGGACTGCGCCGACGTCAGCCCGTTCTCGGCCGCCATCTGCTGCTCCACCCAGCGCTGCAGGCGGCGCTGGGCGACATTGAGCAGGAAAATGAGACGACGGTCGGGAGCGGACATGGCGGGAGAATATATTTCGCATGCGAAATATCAAGGTGTTTTTTGCCACCCGTCCCGCCCGGCTTCAGCCGGCCGCTCCGCCATCCTGCGGATCGGCAGAATCACGATCGCCACCCCCGCAACAATCAACGCCATCCCGCCCAGGCGCGCGGGAGCGAACACCTCCCCGAACGCCAGCGCCGAAGCCAGCACGCCGACACAAGGCGACAGCAGAGCAAAGGGGGCGACGGCCCCTGCTGGAAAACGCTGGAGCAGCCGTCCCCAGATCGCATAAGCCATTGTCGCCGCCGCACCGAGGTAGACCGCACCACACACGGCGATCCACGATGCGCCCGCCCCCGCATCCCACAGCGGAGGTTCGCCCTTGACCGCGGACAACGCCAGCGCCGGCAACGGCGGAACAAGGCTCGCCCAGACGATCAGCGGAAACACCGGCACGCCGGGAAGACGTTTGACGAGCACGTTCCCCACCGCCCAGCTGAAGGCGCCGCCGAGAGCAAGCGCCAGCGCGACGGGCCGCAGATCATCGCCGACCGTCAGGCCGATGAGGAGCAGGCCGCCAAACGCCACGACCATTCCAATGCACTGCCGCACGCCGGGCAGATCGCCCAGCCAGACGGCCGCCAGCGCCACGGTGAAGAACACCTGCATCTGCTGCGTCACCGATGCGAGGCCCGGCGACAGCCCCTGCTCGAATGCAAAGAACAACAGGAGGAACTGTCCGGTAAACAATGTCAGGCCGACGGTCACCAGCATCGGCCAGCCGATCGGCGGGCGCGGCACGATCAGAACAGGCAGGCTCGCGATCAGAAACCGCAGCGCGGTGAGCTGGGACGCCGAGAAGCTCTGCAAAGCCAGCTTGGTTGCGACAAAGGCCAGCCCCCATACGACTGATGTCAGCGCCGCCATCGCCATGTACCGCAGCTTCATGCAAGCCCTCCCCCCGCCGCGTCGGCCAGAACATCGGCCTCGTTCGGCCGGCGATGGCGGGAGCGAGGCTAGCGTGATAGTGGTATGGTCTGAACGTCCAGTTCCGAATTTCGGGCAAACCACTTTGCCATGGGCCGCCTCTCCGCACGTCCCGCCGCCAAACCCGCCTCCCGCCCGCGAGCGGATTGGTCGAGCCTGTACGACTGGCAAACGATCGACCGCACGACCGACACGCCGGTCGTCCATCAGATCTATTTGCAGATCCGCTCGGCGATTCTGACGCGACGGCTACAGCCCGGAACCCGGCTGCCATCGTCCCGCGCGCTGGCGACCCGTCTGCAGGTCGCGCGCAGTTCGGTCATCGAGGCTTGTGAACAGCTGCACGCCGAAGGTTATCTCATGAGCCGCATCGGCTCCGGCACGTTCGTGTCGTCCGATCTGCCGGCCGCCATCGAGCGCCCGCGACGCGCCGATGCGCGGCAAGCCGCACCCGTGATCGATAAAACCCGCCGCGTCGATGCCATTCTCGACAATCCGACGCCCTGCGAAACCCGCCCCTTCAACACGGGACGCACCACGCTCGATCCCCGCACCCGCGAGGTGTGGCGCAGGCTGTCCCATCACGCGGTCCGCACGCTCGGCGCCGACGACCTCGGCTATTCGGATCCGCGGGGACTGCCGGAATTCAGGGAGGCCGTATCGGACTATCTGCGTGCAGCGCGCGCGGTGGACTGCACCGCCGACCAGATCCTGATCACCGCGGGCACGCAGCATGCGATCGACATCATCATTCGCGTGCTGCTGCGCCCGGACGACAAGGTGTGGGTCGAGGACCCCGGCTACCCGTTGACGCGACAAGCGCTTGCGATAGCCGGCATCCGCGCCCAGCCGGTCCCGGTCGATCAGCACGGCCTGCGCGTTACCGACGGCACCACGCTGGCGCCGCGCGCCCGCGCAGCATTCGTGACGCCGTCACACCAGTATCCCACCGGCCGGGTGATGGCGATGCCGCGCCGGATCGAACTGTTGTCGTGGGCGCGCAGCCAGCAGAGCTGGATCATCGAGGACGACTATGCCAGCGAATTCCGCTATGCTGGCCGCCCGCTATCGTCGCTGCAAGGGCTCGATCGCGACGGGCGCGTGATCTATGTCGGCACGCTGAACAAGGCACTGTTTCCGGGATTGCGCCTCGGCTATGCGGTGCTGCCGCAAGCGCTGGTCGACCGGTTCGTCACGATGCGGACAGTGATCGACCGCCAGCCGCCCAGCCTGCAACAGTCGATCGCCTCGGCATTCATGCGCGATGGGCATTTCGCGGCGCATATCCATCGCACACGGGTCCGCTTTCGGTCACAGCGCGACGCGCTGGTGCATGCACTCGCCCGACACTGCGCGAACGAACTGGCCGTGGACATTCCCGAGCAGGGCATGCATCTCGTCGCCGACTTCCGCGACGGCCACTCCGACACCGCGGTCGAGCGCCTCGCCCGCGCCGACGGCATCATCGTCCGCGCGATCAGCCCGCTCTATGCCGGCGCGCCAAAACGCAGCGGCCTGATCCTGGGCTTCAGCGGCTACGAGCCCAGGGCGATCGAGATGGCGACGGCGCGTCTCGGCGCCATCCTGCGCCGGGCCGACAAGCCCGGCGCTCGTCGTCGCTAGATGAAGACCGCGATGTTCTGGCGGGAGACGGCAACCGGCTCGCCGGCCGCATTCCACAGTGTGATGGCCTGGCCGGAATAACCGTCGGCGACATGCTCTGCCTGCGAGCGCACCAGCCACCAGCCGTCGGTGGTGTCGAGCCGCTCGGTGAGAATATCGATGTCCCAGGTCATGGTGCTGATCGGCGCATGGTTGCGGAACATCACCATGGCGGCGGGCGGCAGCGCGTCCGCCAGCGCCACCAGCGACGTGATCGATGCCGGCGCTTCGCCGCGATGACGCAGCCACACCAGCAGAGTCGGATCGTCGCCTCCCTGGATCAGTTCGCCGGGACCCGCGCGCCCACTGTCGAAATGCCGCGCGAATGCGATCGGCGGATTTTCGGGAAAGAACCGCGGACACGCATCCCAGCGCGCCACGTCGGGCATCGCCACCTGGGCATAGGACAGCACGGATGCGCGCGCGGCGCCGAAACAGAGAATCGCGCGCGTGGCGAGACCACCCTCGCCCACCAGGTCGGCGGCGACGAAGGTGGTGGATTTCCCGCGCCGCAGAATGGTCGGCTGCACGGTCAGCCGGCCCGTCGCCGGACCGATGAAGGCGAATTGCGCCGAGCGCAGCGGCGGCAGGTCCGGCCACAGGCGCAGCGCGCTCTCGACGCAGATCGCCGCACCCAGGCCGCCATAGATCGTCCGCCCCTGCAGCCAATCCTCGGTCACCGTGATGGCATGGCCATCGCCGTCTGCCGTCAGTCCGCTCATCAGGGTCGCAAGATCGATCATGTCCACTCCACGGGTCACGCCGGCGAAGCGCCGGACGCATGTTTTGAATGACAAAGATCATGCAATGCGGCAAGCGCCCACCCCCGGGACACACCGACACACCTGCCATGCAACGGGGCCGACCAACACCCGGCAGATGACGAGCTGGGGGATGGAACCCGTGCCCTTTCCCATTGCATACAACGAAGAAATACTGATGATTTTTTAGCCATCCAACGGCGTGGCGGATTTTTGAGCGCCCCGCATATTTGAAAAAGCAAAGGCAAAACAAGCATCTGATACCGGCCGCCTGCTCCCGCGCCATTGGCATGAAGCTTGCGATCCCATTAACGGCCCCGCCCACGGTCGCGGGGCAACGCATGTGTCGGCAATCGCCCTCCGGAGGGAGCACTCCATGCCATTCCACACCCTGTCTCGACGACATCTTCTGCAAGGCGGCGCGGCCCTGACGCTGGGAGCAGCCGCAGGTCTGCGGCCCGCGCTCGCCAAGGACACCACCATCGGCTTCATCTATGTCGGCTCGCGTGACGACTACGGCTACAACCAGGCGCACGCGCTCGGCGCGGCCGCGCTGAAAAAGCTCGGCGACATCAAGGTCGTCGAGGAAGAGAAAGTGCCGGAGACCGACGCGGTCGAGAAGACCATCGAGTCGATGATCAATCTCGACGGCGCGACGCTGCTGTTCCCGACCTCGTTCGGTTACTACAACCCGCACATGATCAAGATGGCGACGAAATTCCCGAAGCTGCGCTTCGAGCATTGCGGCGGCCTGTGGAGCGACAAGGACCCGAAAAACGCCGGCAGCTATTTCGGCTACATCGACGAGGCGCAGCATGTCAGCGGCATCGTCGCCGGCTACAGCACCAAGTCCGGCAAGCTCGGCTTCGTCGCCGCCAAGCCGATCCCGCAGGTGCTGCGCAACATCAATGCGTTCGCACTCGGCGCACGGCTCGCCAATCCCAAGGCCACCGTGCAGGTGATCTTCACCGGCGACTGGTCGATGCCGGTCAAGGAAGCGGAGGCTACCAACAGCCTGATCGACCAGGGCGTCGACGTCATCACCTGCCATGTCGACGGCCCCAAGACCATTGTCGAGAACGCCGCGCGCCGCGGCGCCATGGTCGGCGGCTATCACGTCAACCAGTCGTCGCTCGCGCCGCAGGCGTATCTCACCGGTGCCGAGTGGAACTGGGAGGTGCTGTACCCGCGCTTCGTCAAGATGCTCGCCGCCGGCGAAGCCATCCCGAACTTCTATCGCGGCGGCCTCAAGGAAGGCCTCGTCAAGGTCTCGCCCTACGGCCCGATGGTGTCGGAGGCGGCGCGCAAGCATGCCGACGACGTCAAGGCGCAGCTGACCGCCGGCACCTATACCATCTTCAAGGGCCCGATCAGCGACAACAAGGGCAAAGCTGTCATCACCGCCGGCACCGAGCGCGGCCAGACCGATCCCGAACTCGAGAAGATGGACTATCTGGTCGAGGGCGTGATCGGGGCGACGTCGTGACCATCGAGGTCGACAAGCCGCTCGCGGCGACCGGCGCATCCGCCGGCGTCGCGGCCGGCTGGCGCCGGCGCATCACCGAAAATGCCGACTATGTCGTGATCCCTGTACTGGCGCTGGTCGTCGCACTGGGGTTGTTCGGCATCTTCGTGGCGCTGTACGGCAAGAGCCCGCTCGACCTCTATTTCTACATGTACCAGGGCGCGTTTGGCACGTGGTTCTCCTGGCAGAACACCCTGACCCGCGCGGCGCCGCTGATCCTCACGGCGCTGTGCACGGCGCTGCCGGCACAACTCGGCATGGTGATCATCGGCGGCGAAGGCGCATTGCTGATCGGCGCGTTGACCGCGAGCGGCGCGGCGCTGATGATGCCGGCCGCCCCGCCGCTCGTCGTGCAATGCGCGATGGCCACGGCCGGCATGACCGGCGGCGGGCTGTGGATCATGCTCTCCGGAGGACTGCGCCACTATCGCGGCGTCAACGAAACCATCTCCAGCCTGCTGCTGGTCTATATCGCCCTCGCCGTTCTCAACCATCTGGTCGAGGGGCCGATGCGGGACCCGGCCAGCCTCAACAAACCCTCGACGCGCGAGATCGGCGCCGCCAACATGATCGGCACGATCCCGGGCACCGACATCCACTGGGGCCTGGCGTTCGGTCTCGTCGCCGCCGTGCTTGCCTATGTGCTGATCTTCCACACCACGTTCGGCTTCGCCGCGCGTGTCGCCGGCGGCAACATCCGCGCCGCGAAAATCGTCGGCCTCGGCGTCGGCAGGCTGATCCTGATCACCTGCTTCCTCGCCGGCGGTGCGGCCGGGCTCGCCGGCATGGTCGAGGTCGCCGCCGTGCAGGGCCGCGCCAACGCCAACCTCGCGATCGGCTACGGCTTCACCGGCATCCTGGTGTCGTTCCTCGCCCGCCACAATCCGCTCGCCATCATTCCGGTGGCGATCCTGCTCGGCGGCATCAGCGCCAGCGGCGGCCTGCTGCAGCGCCGCCTCGGCCTGCCTGACGCCTCCGTGCTGGTGCTGCAGGGCATCATCTTCGTCTGCGTTCTGGCGAGCGACACGCTGTATGGCCGGCTCGGGCGGCTGTTCAAGGGGAGGAGTTGACCATGGCGGACGCCTCCGCGATCGGGCTATGGACCATTCCCCTCGCCGTGCTTGGCGGCGCCATCCGCGTCAGCACGCCCTTCCTGTTCGTCAGCCTCGGCGAATGCATCACCGAGCGTAGCGGCCGCATCAATCTCGGTCTCGAAGGCACGCTGGTGATGGGCGCCATGAGCGGTTACGGCGTGTCCTACCTCACGGGATCGCCCTGGCTCGGCGTGCTCGCCGCCGGCGGCGCCGGTGCCCTGCTCGGCGCGCTGCATGCGGCGATCTGCGGCCTGCCGCGGGTCAACGACGTCGCGCTCGGCATCGCCCTGATGCTGTTCGGCACAGGGCTCGCGTTCTTCCTCGGCAAGCCGCTGATCGAGCCGACCGCCGCCCACCTGCCCTCGCTCGACCTCGCGTGGTGGAGCGACATCCCGCAACTGCGTGCGGCGCTGAAGATCAATATCCTGTTCGTGATTGGTCTTGTCCTCGCGCCTGTTCTGGTGTGGGCGCTGAAGACGACACGCTGGGGCCTCCTCATCCGCACCGCCGGCGAAAGCGCCGACGCGGCGCGCGCCATGGGTTACTCGGTCAACGCCATCCGCATGCGCGCCACCATGGCCGGCGGTTTCCTCGCCGGCGTCGGCGGCTCGTTCCTGTCACTGTTCTACCCCGGCAGCTGGAACGAAGGCCTGTCCAGCGGACAGGGCATCACCGCGGTGGCGCTGGTGATCTTCGCCCGCTGGGACCCGATGCTGTGCCTGTGGGCATCGCTGCTGTTCGGCGGCGCCGCCGCGCTAGGCCCGGCGCTGCAGTCCGTCGGCATCACCTCGGGCTATCACCTGTTCAACGCCGCGCCCTACATCCTGACGCTGCTGATCATGATCCTCACCTGCTCGCCCAAGCGCACGCTGACCGGCGCGCCGGCCGAGCTGTCGATCACCAAATGACGCTGTCCCGCATGCAACGAGGCCGCCGCCGATGACCGAGACCCGCATCGCCTCCTCGCCCTACGCCTGGCCCTACAACGGCGACCTGCGCCCGCAGAATACGGCGTTGATCGTCATCGACATGCAGACCGACTTCTGCGGCGTCGGCGGCTATGTCGACAAGATGGGCTACGACCTGTCGCTGACCCGCGCGCCGATAGCACCGATCGGCCGCCTGCTCGCCGCCATGCGCCGTCGCGGCTTTCACATCATCCACACCCGCGAGGGCCACCGCGCGGACCTCAGCGACCTGCCCGCCAACAAGCGCTGGCGCTCGCGCCAGATCGGCGCCGGCATCGGCGATCCCGGCCCGTGCGGCCGCATCCTGGTGCGCGGCGAGCCCGGCTGGGAGATCATCCCCGAGCTCGCGCCGATCGCGGGCGAACCGGTCATCGACAAGCCCGGCAAGGGTTCGTTCTGCGCCACCGACCTCGAACTGATCCTGCGCGTGCGCGGCGTCGACAACATCGTACTGACCGGCATCACCACCGATGTCTGCGTTCACACCACCATGCGCGAGGCCAACGACCGCGGCTTCGAATGCGTGCTGCTCGAGGACTGCTGTGGAGCCACCGACCGCGGCAACCATGAGCACGCCATCAAGATGATCAAGATGCAGGGCGGCGTGTTCGGCGCCGTCTCCACCTCCACCGCGTTCATCGAGGCCATCGGCTGATGCCCGTCGACCTGCACCCGCCCGCGCCCGACCCGATTGGGGTCGAGGCTGTCGCGATGACCAAACGCTTCGGCGACTTCGCTGCGCTCGACGACATCTCGCTGAAGGTCAGGCCCGGCTCGTTCCATGCCCTGCTCGGCGAGAACGGCGCCGGCAAGAGCACCCTCGTCAAGTGCATCATGGGCTACTACCAGCCCGACGAGGGCGACATCGTCGTCAGCGGCCGCGAGCAGCGCATCGGCAACCCGCGCGCCGCTCATGCGCTGGGCCTCGGCATGGTCTACCAGCATTTCACCCTGGTGCCGGCGATGACGGTGGCGGAAAACCTGGTGCTGGCGCGCGACACCCTGCCCGCCGTGATCGACTGGGCGCGGGAGACTCACGAGCTCGTGGCGTTTCTGCAGCGCATGCCGTTCAAGGTACCGCTGCACGCCCGCGTTTCGGCGATCTCGGCCGGCGAGCGGCAGAAATGCGAAATCCTCAAGCAGCTCTACCTGCAGCGCCGCTTCCTGATCCTCGACGAGCCGACCTCGGTGCTGACCCCGGCAGAGGCCGACGAGGTGCTCGGCCTGCTGCGCCAGATGGTCGAACGCAGCGAGCTCACCATCCTGATGATCACCCACAAGTTCCGCGAGGTGATGGCATTCGCCGACGACGTCACCATCCTGCGCCGCGGCAAGCTCGCCGGCCAGGGCCGCGTCGCCGACCTGACACCGGATGCCATGGCCCGCACCATGATCGGCGCCGAAGAACTGACCGTGCAGCCGCCGCGAACAGGCACGTTCGGCGACGCCCGCCTTGCGCTCACCGCGCTCAGTGCGCGCGACGACGCCGGCGCCATTGCGGTCGACAATGTCTCGCTGAGCGTGCGCGCCGGCGAGATCGTCGGCGTCGCCGGCGTCTCCGGCAACGGCCAGCGCCAACTGGTCGAGGTGCTGGCGGGCCAGCGCGAGGCCGAGGGGGGCGAGGTGCGGATCGGTGGCGATCTCTATCATGCCACGCGCGCCGACATGCGCCGCCACAAGCTGTCGCTGCTGCCGGAGGAGCCGCTGAAGAACGCCTGCGTCGGCGGCATGAGCGTCGCCGACAACCTCGCCTTCCGCGAGTTCGATCGCGCGCCGTTCGCCCGTGGCGGATTCTGGCGCAACGGCGCCGCGTTCCAGGCCAATGCGCAGAGCAAGATCGCGCGCTACAGGATCAAGACCCGCACGCCCGACACGCCGATCGCGGCGCTGTCCGGCGGCAATGTGCAGCGCGCGGTGCTGGCGCGGGAGCTTGCCTGCGACGTCGAGGTGCTGGTGGCGGCCAATCCCTGCTTCGGCCTCGACTTCGCGGCGGTGGCGCAGATCCATGCCGAGATCATGGCCGCGCGCAACCGCGGCGCCGCGGTGCTGCTGGTCAGCGAGGATCTCGACGAACTGCTGGAGCTGTCCGACCGTGTCGTCGTCATGTTCCATGGCCGCCTCGTCTACGAGGCGCGCGCCAGCGACGCCGACCTGACCGAGATCGGCCGGCACATGGCCGGCCATTGAGCCCGCCACGCCGCCTTACGCCGCCACGCTCTCCACCGGAATGACGTCGACGCCCACTTCCAGCTCCTGCGCCCCGGAGCCCAGGAACACACCATAGATCGGCGACACATCGGAGAAGTCGCGCCCGGTCGCCAACACGATGTGGTCGTTGCCGACATCGATGGCGTTGGTCGGGTCGATGCCGAACCAGCCGACATCATGGCCGCACCACACCGACACCCAGGCGTGGGAGGCGTCCGCGCCCTCCAGGCGTTTCGTGCCCGGCGGCGGGATGGTGCGGATGTAGCCGCTGACATAGGCGGCCGGCAGGCCGAGACCGCGCAGGCCCGAAATCATGATATGCGCGAAGTCCTGGCACACGCCGCGGCGCTGCGCGAACGCCTCATCGAGCGGGGTCGATACCTCGGTGGAATTCGGCCGGTACGCGAACTCCTTGCGGATGCGGCGCGCAAGATCACGCGCGCCATCGATCACCGGCATGCCCGCAGGAAAGCTGAGCGCGGCATAGTCGGCAATTTCCCGCGGCAGCGTGATCCGCGGGCTGGAAAACAGGCAGTGCACCGGCGACGCCGCCGCGAGCGAGGTATCGGCGATCGCGGCCGCCGCCACGCTGCGCCAGTCCGGGCTGGCGCCGGCGAGCAAGCCGACTGGACGGGCGACCTCGACACGGGCCGTCGCCTCGACCTCGAGGTCGATCAGGCCGGTGTCGATCAGCGCCACCATCACGTCATTGCCGAAGAAGTCGCGCTCGCGGATGAGTTGGCGCGGCTGCGGCCTGATCGCGAGCTCGTGCCGGATCAGGCGCTGGCCGCCGCCATCGGCCGGCGTCAGCCGCAACGCGAGCTTGGCCGAGGAGACGCGCACCTCATAGGAATATTTTGTGACATGCCGGATATCGTAGATCACGCCAGACCGCTCGCGCTTTTCACTTTGAGACCCTCCGGCCGTTGCAGGAAGTAGCGCGACGCGATGGCGTCGGCAAACCGCATCAGGGTCTGCTCGAACGCCAGCACCGACGACGGCTCGATGTCGTCGGCCGCGGCGCTGGCGATCTCGCCGGCGAACAGATCGATGAAGCGCTTGGGCTCCTCGGGAATGCCGTCGTCGTTCAGCGTCGGCAGCGTGTCGATGTGGTCACGCAGCTGGCTGATCTGGAAGCTGACCGAACGCGGATTGTAGGGGTCGAGCAGCGCCATGTCGCGCACCGGCGCCAGCGCCACGCCGATCAGGTAGCGCGAGCGGTAGGTGATCTGGGAGTCGATCAGGTCGAGCAGGATGTCGAGATCGTCAGCGCTGGCGTTGTCGCCAGCGAAGCTGCGCACCATGCGGCAGGTGTTGATGGCGCGCTCGACCCGGCGGCCGATGTCGAGGAAGCGCCAGCCGGCGACGCGGTTGAAGTTCTCCTGCACGAGGCCCGAGATCGCCGCCAGCGTCACCAGCGCGCGGTCGGCCGCCTCATAAGCCTCCGCTTCGGTGGCAAGATCCGCGGTCTTCAGCTGCAGCTGGGTTTCCAGTGCCCCCAGCAGCTTCCAGCTGTCCACTGACAGCCGCTCGCGGATCACGGACGCCGCGCCGTAGGCCATGCGCACACTGCACAGCACTGAGCCATACTGCGTCTCCGAGCCGAGTGCGGTGGCGATGGTCGCGAGCGTGCGCGGCGCCGCCTGCTCCGCCGGCACCGCGCCCCAGGCCAGCAACAGCCCGGCAAGGCGTTGCAGCGAATCCGCCGCGACACCGGAGGCAAGATCGATGTCGACGCTCCGCGCGCACAGGCAGCGCACGATGCGCAAGGTCGCCTCTGCCCGTTCGAGATAGCGGCCGAACCAGAACAGGTTGTCGGCGGCGCGGCTCGGCAGATTGCCGAGGATGCGGCGAATGTTGACGTTCTCCTTCGACGGCAGCAGCGTCTCGACCGGCACCGGGTTCTGCGACAGCACCCAGACGTCGGCGGACTGCACGCCGTCGCCCATACTGACCGCGCGCGCGTCAGCCTTGTCGGAGATCAGGCAGAAGCCGCCGGGCATCACCTGCCAGCCGTCCGGCGTCGCGGCGGCGAACACCCGCAGCACGAACGGTCGTGGCACCAGCTTGCCGTCCTCAAACACCGGCGCCGTCGACAGCCGCACCACCTCCTGGCCGACATAATCGAGCCCGCGCGCCGCGATCGCCGCCTTGACCTTTGCAGCCGCTGCAGGCGCGAGGTCCGCGCCCAGCAGGTTACGCTCCGCAAAACCGGGCACGCGATCCTCGAACGCGCCGGCGATCGACAGCGTGTCGAAGCCGCCGAGCACCCGCTCGCGCGCCTCTCGCTGCCCGCACCACCACGTCGCGATGTTCGGCAGCGCCAGTTCCTCGCCGGTGAGATGCTTGGCGATACGCGGCATGAAGCTGAGCAGCGCCCGCGACTCGATGAAGCCGGCGCCGGGCATGTTGGCGACGACGACGCTGCCGCTGCGGATCGCCGAGATCAGCTGCGGCACGCCGAGCCGCGACGCGCCGTTCAATTCGAGCGGGTCGATATAATCCGCGTCCACCCGCCGCCACAGCACGTCGGCGCGCTTCAGCCCGGCAATGGTGCGGACATGCACCCTGCCGTCGTGCACCACGAGGTCGTCGCCCTCGACCAGCAGGAAGCCGAGATAGCGGGCGAGATACGACTGCTCGGAATAGGTCTGGCTGTAGGGGCCCGGCGTCATCAGGCAGATGCGCGGCTCCGCGCGGCCGGCCTGCGCCGCGAGTCCGCTGCGGAAGGCGCGGAAGAACGGCGCCAGCCGCTGCACATTCATGCCGGCATAGGTGGTGTGATAGGCGCGCGAGATCGCGAGGCGGTTCTCCAGCGCGTAGCCCGCGCCCGAGGGCGCCTGGGCACGATCATTCAGCACCCACCAGCGGCCGTCGGGGCCGCGGCCGATGTCGGCGGCGTAGAGATGCAGCCAGCGTCCGCCCGGCGGTTTCACGCCGGCGAGCGGCCGCAGATATTCCTTGCTGCCCGCCACCGCCGCCGCCGGCAGCACGCCGTCGGCCACCAGCTTCGCCGGCCCATAGACATCGGCGAGCAGCGCCTCGAACATCGACGCGCGCTGCACGATGCCGGCCGAGATGGCCTGCCAGTCGCTCTCGTCGATGACCAGCGGCAGGCTGCTGACCGGCCAGTTACGCTCCTTGGCCTCGTCGCCTACGCGATAGGAGATGCCGAGATCGCGGATGTGGCGCCGCGCCACCGCCAGCGAGCGCTCCATGTCGTTGGCGGAGAGATAATCGAGCAGCCTGCGCCAGTGCGGCCTGGGCTGGCCGTCGGCGCCGATGAATTCATCGGGAATGCCGGGCAGCGGCGCATAGTCCGCGTAGGACGCAGCCCAGTCCTCCTCGAACGAGGCGGCGGCGGCCTTGCTGCCTGCAGCGGGATTCATGGGTCGGGTCCGGGCTCACCAATCGACGCGTCGCCGGAGGTCGAGCGTCAGCGGAAACTCCCCGCTCGGCTCCAGCGGTGGGGAATCGACGGGGCCACCAGTATGGCCGTGATCCTGAAACCGCGCCAGTCGCCGCGCCTGGGCCTCATAGGAATTGACCGGGAAGGTCTCGTAGTTGCGACCACCCGGATGGGCGACATGATAGACGCAACCACCGAGCGAGCGCGCGTTCCAGCTATCGATCAGGTCGAACGTCAGCGGCGCCTGCACCGGAATGGCCGGATGCAGCCCGGTGGGGGGCTGCCAGGCCTTGAAGCGCACGCCCGCCGCCGCCTCGCCCGATACCCCGGTCGAGGTCATCGGCAGGCGGCGGCCATTGCAGGTGACGACATGGCGGCCGGGCACGAATCCGGTGGCCTTGAGCTGCAGCCGCTCCACCGAGGAATCGACGAAGCGCACGGTGCCACCACCCACGCCCTCCTCGCCGAGCACATGCCAGGGCTCGAGCGCCTGGCTCAGTTCGAGGCGCACGCCGCCATATTCGACCGTGCCATAGAACGGGAAGCGGAATTCGCGCTGTGCCTCGAACCAGGCGGGATCGAAAGGGTAACCGGCGCCGCGCAGGTCGGCGAGGATGTCGAGGAAATCCGCCCAGACGAAATGCGGCAGCATGAAGCGGTCATGCAGCGCCGTGCCCCAGCGCACCAGCCCCCCGCTCAGCGGCGCGCGCCAGAACCAGGCGATCAGCGCGCGCAGCAGCAGCTGCTGCGCGAGGCTCATGCGTGCATCCGGCGGCATCTCGAACGAGCGGAATTCGATCAGGCCGAGCCGCCCCGTCGGACCATCTGGCGAGTACAGCTTGTCGATACAGATCTCGGCGCGATGGGTATTGCCGGTGACATCGGTCAACAGATTACGGAACAGGCGATCGACCAGCCATAGCGGAATCTGTCCTGTGCCGGGATCGGGCACCTGCGCCAGCGCGATCTCGAGTTCATACAGGCTGTCCAGACGAGCCTCGTCGATGCGCGGCGCCTGGCTGGTCGGACCGACGAACAGGCCGGCAAAGAGATAAGACAGCGACGGGTGGCGCTGCCAGTAGATGAGGAGGCTGCGAAGCAGGTCTGGCCGGCGCAGGAACGGCGAATCCTGCGGCGTCGCGCCGCCGAGCACCACATGATTGCCGCCGCCGGTGCCGACATGACGGCCGTCGATCATGTACTTGTCGGTGCCGAGCCGGCACTGCCGCGCCTCCTCATAGACGCCAGCCGTGGTCGCGACCGCATCGTGCCAGCTCTCCGCCGGGTGGACGTTGACCTCGATCACGCCCGGATCCGGCGTGACCTTGATGACGTTGAGCCGCGGATCGACCGGCGGCGGATAGCCTTCGATATGCACGGGCAGGCCGGTCTCGCGCGCGGCGCGCTCGATCACCGCAATGAGCGCCAGATAATCCTCCAGCCGCTCCACCGGTGGCATGAATACACAGAGAATGCCGTTGCGCGGCTCGACCGACAGTGCCGTGCGCACGACGCCGCCGATATCGGCGCCACCGATTGGCGACGGCGCGTGCACGACACCGGATGCGCGCGGCGGCATCTGGGTCTGCAGCTTTGCCAGTTCGTCCGGTGTCGGCAGCGGCGGCAATTGCTGTGTCGGGTCCTGCGGGTGGATGTAGGGATAATCCGCGGCGGCGATCCATGGCAGCCCGCCGAGCGGCAGCCGCAGCCCGATCGGGGAATCGCCCGGCATCAGGAACAATCGGCCGCGCCGCAGCTGCCAGCGCTCGCTGCGCCAGCGCCAGTCGCGCGCCGCGGCGTTCCAGGCCTGCACCGGCAGCACATAGCCGGCCGGCTTCGACAGGCCGCGCTCGAAGGTGCGCACCATGCGCGCACGGACTTCGGCATCCTCGATGCGCGGGTCAAGCGCGTCGACATTGACCGGCAACTCGCCTTCCCTGAGCAGCCAGTGCGCCGGATCCTCATAGGCCGGCAGCACGTGATCCGCCGCGATGCCGAGATGGGATGCAATGCCGGTCGCAAGCTGCTCGGCCTGCTCTGCGGTCGCGCCGCGCGGACCGCCCTCGTCGGCGACCAGCGCCGGGTCGCTCCAGATCGGCACGCCGTCCTTGCGCCAGTACAGCGCGAACGCCCAGCGCGGCAGGCTCTCGCCCGGATACCACTTGCCCTGGCCGTAGTGCAGAAAACCGTCGGGCGCGAAGCGGGCGCGCAGCCGCCGCGCGAGATCGTCGGCGAACTGCCGCTTGGTCGGACCGACCGCGGCGGTGTTCCACTCGGCGGCCTGGAAATCATCCACCGCGACGAATGTCGGCTCGCCGCCCATGGTCAGGCGCACGTCCTGGTCTTTGAGGTCACGATCGACGGCTTCGCCCAGCGCATCGAGCTGTGCCCACGCCGCGTCGGAGAACGGCCAGGTCACCCGCGGCGCCTCGTGCACCCGCGTCACGTTCATCTCGAAGCCGAACGCGGTCTCGGCCGGCTCGGTCATGCCCGAGATCGGCGCCGCCGCGCGATAGTGGGGCGCAGCGAACAGCGGGATATGCCCCTCGCCGCACAACAGCCCCGAGGTGGCGTCGAAGCCGATCCAGCCGGCGCCGGGAATGTAGATTTCGGCCCAGGCATGCAGGTCGCAGAAATCGTGCTCGGTGCCCTTCGGCCCGTCGAGCGGATCGATATCGGCCTTGAGCTGGATCAGGTAGCCCGACACGAAGCGCGCGGCGAGGCCGAGATGGCGCGCGATCTGCACCAGCAGCCATGCCGAATCCCGGCATGATCCCGAGCCCAGCGTCAGCGTCTCCTCGGGCTCCTGGACGCCCGGCTCCATGCGGATGACGTAGCGGATGTCGCGCTGCAGCCGCGCATTGAGCTCGACGAGCAGATCGACAGTGCCGATATCACCCTTCGGCAGGCTCGCCAGCAGCGCGGCGAGCCGTGGCGCGGCTACCTCCGGCGTGCGATAGGCCGCGAGTTCACCGATCAGTTCCTCCGGATAGGTGAACGGGAAGCGCTCGGCAAACGGCTCGACGAAGAAGTCGAACGGATTGACCACCGACATGTCCGCGGTGAGGTCGACCTGGACCGCGAACTCCTCGGCCTTTTCGGGGAAAACCAGCCGCGCGAACCAGTTGCCGTGCGGATCCTGCTGCCAGTTGATGAAATGGTTCGATGGCGTGACCTTGAGCGAGTAGCTCCTGATCCTGGTGCGGCTGTGCGGGGCCGGACGCAACCGCACCACTTGAGGGCCAAGCGAGACCGGACGATCGTAACGATAGCGCGTCAGGTGATGCAGCGAGACAAGGATGGACACGATCAAATGGTCCCGCGTTGTGAGCGTCGCCCGCCAGAGTTGAGCGCCGATCCGCCCCTGTCAATGCCGGGAAGATGACAATACCAGCTAATTCATTGAAATTGCCGGCCTTTGCAGCAAATTGCCCAGAAAGCGGCCAGCGGACGCCGCCGTTCGCGGCAGTGTGAGGTCAAGCGTGGAACCGGACGCCGGTTGCCTCATTGTTACGGGCTGCGGCGAACCGGTCCGCCGCAGCGGACGAACGCGGGCGGTGCCATGAGACTGTTCAAGTGCGCGGTCTGCGCCCAGCTCCTCTATTTCGAAACCACGCGCTGCGACACCTGCGGCCATGTGCTCGGCTATGAGCATGAACAGAACCGGCTGCTGGCGCTGGAGACGGAGGATGAAGGCGCGCACGCGACCTGGCGCACGGCACCGCCGTCCGAGGCGCGCTATCGCTTCTGCAGCAATGCCGCCTACGGCGTATGCAACTGGCTGATCGACGCCGCATCCGCCGACGCCTTCTGCCTCGCCTGCCGGCACAACGGCATTATCCCCGACCTCTCGCAACCGCCGAACGCCGTCAACTGGCAACGGATCGAAATTGCCAAGCACCGCCTGCTCTACACGCTGCTCCGCCTGCAGCTGCCGCTGCAGACACGCGCTGAAGATCCCGAAGGCCTGCTGTTCAATTTTCTCGCCGACTCGCCGTTCGATCCCAACGCGCGGGTGATGACCGGCCATGACAGCGGGCTGATCACGCTCGCCATCGCGGAAGCCGACGACGCCGAGCGCGAACGGCGGCGCTCGCTGATGGGCGAACCCTACCGCACCCTGCTCGGCCATTTCCGCCATGAGACGGGGCATTATTTCTGGGATCGCTTGGTACGGGACCGCAACGATCTGGATGCGTTCCGCGCCGTGTTCGGCGACGACACACGCAGCTATCCCGATGCGCTGCAGGCTTATTACAGCGAAGGCCCACCGACGGACTGGCAAGCACATTTCGTCAGCGCCTATGCCAGCGCCCATCCCTGGGAAGACTTCGCCGAAACCTGGGCGCACTACCTGCACATCATCGACACCATGGAGATGGCGCGTGCCTTCAACCTGCGCGTCGAGCCGCGCATCGACGACAGCGGCCAGCTCGAGGCGACGATCGATTTCAACCCCTACAAGATCGCATCGTTCCAGACCATCGTCGACGGCTGGCTGCCGGTGTCGTTCGCCATGAACAACATCAACCGCTGCATGGGCCAGCCCGACCTCTATCCCTTCATCCTGTCGCCCGAGGTGATCGGCAAGCTCAGCTTCATCCACGATCTGGTGCGGGAAAAGCCGGCGACGCCAGCCGAAGCCGCGCCCGTTCCGGCCGCGGCCACCTCAGGTTGAACGATCCGCCGGCGCCGGTCCGCCTCCGTCATGCGCATGCAAATTTGACGGTTCTCAAGACTGAAAACGTTGCTAGCATCACCGCGAGGTCAATCTCGACAAGAAGGATGCCCGGTGGGGACACATCAAGAGCTTCTGCAGGCCACGGCCTGCGATATCGTCGATCGTCTGCGCGGCAACGACATCACGACTCACGATCTGCTCGATGCGCTGGAAGCGCGGATCAGCGAGGTGGACAGCAAGGTCAACGCGCTGCCGACCCTGTGCTTTGATCGCGCTCGTTCAAAAGCAAGTGCACTTTCCGGCAAGCCCGCCGAGGCGCGCGGCTTGCTCGCCGGCCTTCCCGTTCCGATCAAGGATCTCACCGAAGTCGAAGGCGTGCTGACCACCCACGGCTCACCGATCTTCCGCAACAACATCCCGGCCAGGTCCGACATTCTCGTCCAGCATCTCGAAGCCGCCGGCGCCGTGGTCTACGCCAAATCGAACACCCCGGAGTTCGGCGCCGGCGCCAACACCTTCAACGAGGTGTTCGGCGCCACGCGCAATCCCTGGGATCTCACGCGCTCTGCGGCCGGTTCGTCCGGCGGCGCCGCGGCCGCGCTCGCCTCCGGCACGGCATGGGTGGCGCATGGTTCGGACATGGGGGGGTCGCTGCGCAATCCGGCGAGCTTCTGCGGTGTGGTCGGCTTGCGACCGAGCATCGGCCGTGTCGCCCATACCCCGGCTCCCAAGATCGACAGCACCCTTGGCGTGCAGGGGCCGATGGCGCGCAACATCGAGGACGTGGCGCTGCTGCTCGACGCCATGAGCGGCGAGGAGCCCACCGACCCGCTGTCGCTGCCGCGACTGCCGAACTCGTTCCTGGCCGCGGCGCGCTCCGGCCGCCGCCCGCGCAAGGTCGCCTACTCGCYCGACCTCGGCATCACCCCGGTCGATCCGGAAGTCGCCGCGCTCACCCGGCAGGCGGCACAGAAGCTTGCCGACATCGGCGTCATCGTCGAGGAAGCCCACCCCGATCTGCGCGAAGCCCATGACTGCTTCCAGACACTGCGCGCGTTCGATTTCGCGATCGGCATGGCGAAACTGCTGCGTGAGCACCGCGACCTGCTCAAGCCCGAAGTGATCTGGAATATCGAGAAGGGACTGCAGCTCACCGTCGAGCAGATCGAGAAGGCCGAAGGCCAGCGCGTCGCGCTCGTGGCGCGCGCTCACGCCTTCTTCCAGACCTATGATCTGCTGCTTGCGCCTGCGACCATCGTGCCCGCCTTCCCGGTCGAGCAGCGCTACCTCACCGAGTGCGCCGGCAAGACCTTCGACAATTATGTCGAATGGCTCGCCATCGTCTACGCCATCACGCTGTCATGCAGCCCGGCGCTGTCGATGCCCTGCGGCTTCACCGCAAGCGGACTGCCGGTCGGCCTGCAGGTGATCGCGGCGCCGCGTGCCGAAGCGCAGTTGCTGGCAGGCGCCAAGGTGATCGAGGATCTGCTCGGCCTGCGCGGCATCACGCCGATCGATCCTCGGGCCGCGGCCCGCGTCGCCTGACGACGCCAAGGTGCTGCCAGTCCGCCGCACACTGAAAGCCGCACACTGAAGACCGCGGGATGAGATCACGCTCATCCCGCGGTTTTTTGCTGATCGGGCGAAGTCCGGCTTACTCGGACTTGTCGATGTTCCAGAACACCGGGGTCGCTGGGCCGTCGAGCACGCCGGTCAACTCCTTGCGCCATGCTGCCGGGGCCAGGAACTGGCCAAGCGGAATGTAGGTGACCTGCTCGAAAGCGTATTCCTGCACCTGGGTCGCGATCTTGGTACGCTCCTCCGGCGTGCTGGCCCGCGCGAAGGCATCGCGCAGCTGCTCCATCTTCGGATCGTCTGCCCAGCCGAACCAGCCACCATTCTTGCCGCGGCTGTTCAGGCTCGAGTTCACGACAGGATTGAGAATGTCCGCCACCACCCAGTTGGTGAAGAACATGTTCCAGCCGCCCTCCTTCGGCGACTTCTGGCTGGCGCGGCGGGTCACCACGGTCTGCCAGTCGGTGGCGACGACATCGACCTTGAAGCCGGCATCGCGCAGCTGCTGGGCAACCACGATCGGCTGCGGCTTCAGCGTCACCACGTCGCCCGGCGCCATGATCACCACCGGGGTGCCATCATAGCCGGACTCCGCGAGGAGCTTCTTCGCCTCCGCAAGGCCATTGCCCTTGGTCAGGCTCTCGGAGCCGACATCGGTGCTGAACGGCGTGCCGCAACCGAAGAACGAGCCGCAGATCTGATAGTACTTCGAACTGCCGACCAGCGCGTCCAGCACGTCCTTCTGCTTGACGGCGAGCAGCGCCGCGCGGCGCACCTTGGGATTGTCGAACGGCGGGTGCAGGAAATTCATCCGGCCGAGCGTCTGGAAGCCGAACTTGTTGAGGTTCTCGACCTTGAGATCCTTGTTGGCTTCGAGCGCCGGCAAGAGATCGCTCGGCGGGAATTCGATGAAGTCAATGTCGCCCGACTGCAGCGCGTTCACCGCGGTCTGCGCGTCCGGCATCGTCACCCACTCGACCCGGTCGACCTTCACCACCTTGCCGCCCGACGTCCAGCTCGGCGGCTCCGAGCGGGGAACATAGTCCTTGTTCTTCTCATAGACCGCCTTGACGCCGGGCTGGAACTCGGACTGCACGAACTTGAACGGCCCCGAGCCGACCTGCTCCGGGATCGCCTTGTCCGACGGCGTCTCGGCGATGCGCTTGGGCATCATGAACGGCACCACCGAGGACGGCTTCGCGATCGAATCCAGCACCAGGCCATACGGCTCCTTGAGCTTCAGCGTGATGGTCTTCGCATCGGTGGCCTCCAGGCTGGCAGTGTAATCCAGCAGCTTCTGGCCCATGCTGTCGCGCGCGCCCCAGCGCTTCAGCGACGCCACGCAGTCTTCCGCCGTGACCGGCTTGCCGTCATGCCATTTCAGGCCGTCGCGCAGGGTGAAGGTGTAGGTCAGCTTGTCGTCGGACACTTTCCAGTCGGCCATCTGCGGCCGCACCTTGAAGCTGGAGTCGACCGCCAGCAGCGTATCGTAGACCATGTAGCCGTGATCGCGCGAGATATAGGCCGTGGTGATGATCGGATCGATCACCCGCAGGTCGGAATGCATCACGGCAGTGATGGTCTTGCCCGCCTGCGAGGCCGACGAGAAGCCGAATACGACCGCGGACGCGAGCAGCCCCCGCAGCGCGATCCGCGCCAGCGATTTTCGTTCACGCAAGACAACAGACATACCATCCTCCAGAATTGTTCTCGTCCCCGATGGATTTTCCTGGGCGACAGGTTGGCCACAACGGTGAGGCTTTTCCGGCATCCCGCTCAAGATGCTGACGCGCCATGACGATGCGATGTTTTAAGCTTCAAGACTTGCATCAACCACGCAGGGCGTCAATCGTGATTTCGGCGGCGCTGTGCACGGCACCTGCGACACCCCGCACCGGATGCCGTGCACGCGGTTGCGGCGCGCGGGATTTTCAGGACCGCCGCTTGCGGTCACCGGCATCAGACTGCATCATCGCCCCGCCGCCAGGGAGCGCTCGGCAGCCGACAATGACACAGAGAGGGACACGCCCGTGATCAATCCGGCACAACTTCCGTTCGACGTCGACACCATGCTGCAGGGCCTGCGCCCGTGGGTGGAATGCGAGAGCCCGACCTGGGATGCCGCAGCCGTCAACCGCATGATCGGTCTCGCCGCCCGCGACCTTGCAGTGGCCGGCGCCGAGATCGAGCACATCGCCGGGCGCAATGGCTTCGGCGGCTGCGTGCGCGCCCGCTTCCCGCATCCCCGACGCGACGTGCCCGGCATCCTGATCGCCGGCCATCTCGACACCGTCCATCCGGTCGGTACGCTCGCCAAGCTGCCCTGGCGGCGCGAGGGCAGCAGGTGCTACGGCCCCGGCATCTTCGACATGAAGGGCGGCAACTACCTCTCGCTGGAGGCAATCCGGCAATTGCAGCGCGCCGCCATCGCCACGCCTCTGCCCGTCACCGTGCTGCTGACGCCCGACGAGGAGGTCGGCACGCCCTCGACCCGCGACCTGATCGAGGCGGAGGCCGCGCGCCACAAATATGTGCTGGTGCCCGAGCCCGGCCGCGGCAGCAGCGGCGTCGTTTCCGGCCGCTACGCCATCGCCCGCTTCAACCTCGAGGCCAAGGGCCGCCCCAGCCATGCCGGTGCGACGCTCGCGGCCGGCCGTTCTGCGATCCGCGAGATGGCGCGCAAGGTGATCGAGATCGACGGCATGACCGCCGAGGACTGCACCTTCAGCGTCGGCCTCGTCCATGGCGGACAGTGGGTCAACTGCGTGCCGTCGCTGTGCACCGGCGAGGCGCTCAGCATGGCGAAGCGCCAGGAGGATCTCGACCGCGGTGTCGCGCGCATGCTGGCGCTGTCCGGCACCGCCAACGACGTCACCTTCACGGTCACGCGCGGCGTCACCCGCCCGGTGTGGGAGCCGAACGACAAGACCATCGCGCTGTTCGAGACCGCGCGCGGCATCGCCAGGACGCTCGGCATCGATCTCATCCATGGCAGTGTCGGCGGCGGCTCCGACGGCAATTTCACCGGCGCGATGGGCATCGCGACCCTCGATGGCCTTGGCGTGTGCGGCGATGGCGCCCACACGCTGGAAGAACATATCGAAGTCGACAGCCTGGTGACCCGCGGCCGCCTGATGGCCGGGCTGCTCGCAACGCTCGACTGAGCCGGAACCGGTCGTTCTGCATCGTTTCCCGGCACCGCCATGCCACGGGATGAGAGTCACCTCATCCCGTTTTCATGTGCCAAAGCAGACACAACGCAGCACGATCCGCCATCCGAATTGCGTTGCACAATGAGACGGCAACGCGGAGCGAAATTTAGCCTTGCCCAATCGGAAGGCCCATCCTAGGCTTTGAGCGTCCGTATTGACGTTGCGGGAGAGATCGAAAGGGATGTGCAAGCATTCGTTTCGGCGCCGACGGAGCAACCGCCCCGGAAACTCTCAGGCCCAAGGACTGTGACGTCAGGACAATCTGGAGAGAGACGCCATCGCAACGATGGGGTCCACCGAAGGGGATATCCTTCTTGCGCTTCGGCGCGGGTGGATGAAGCTCTCAGGTACCGTGACAGATGGGGCGCATGCACCGGTTTTTGGCCGGTGACAACGCGACTCAAACGCACGGGAGCCTGAAGACCAACCATGACCCATTTTGCAGTGATCGGCGCCGGTATCACCGGCGTGACGACGGCCTATGCCCTGTTGAAACGCGGCTACGCGGTAACGGTGCTGGATCGTCATCGTTACGCCGCGATGGAAACCTCCTTCGCCAATGGCGGGCAGTTGTCGGCGAGCAACGCCGAAGTCTGGAACAACGCCGCGACCATGCTGAAAGGTTTGCGCTGGATGTTCCGGCGCGATGCGCCGCTGCTGATGAACCCGGCGCCCAGCTGGCACAAATACTCATGGCTCGTGGAATTCGCCCGCGAGATCACCAACTATCGCGACAACACCATCGCCACCACACGCCTCGCCATCGCGGCGCGGCAGCATCTGTTCGCCATGGCCGAGCAGGAAAATATCGCCTTCGATCATGAGCGACGCGGCATCCTGCACATCTATCATGACAAGGCGGGCTTCGACGCCGGCCTGCGTGTCAACACCTTGCTCAGGGAAGGCGGCCTCGATCGCCGCGCGGTGACCCCCGCGGAGATCCGCGACATCGAGCCGGCCCTGCAGCGCAGCTATCACGGTGGCTTCTTCACGCCGTCAGATTCGACCGGCGACATTCACAAGTTTACCCGCGGCCTCGCCGCGGCGTGCATGCGGCGCGGCGCCCGGTTCGTCCACGAGGTGCAGGTCGATACGATCACGCCGGTGCAAGGCGGATATGATATCCGCTGGCAGCAGTCCTCGGATAACGACGTCGGGGCAGCGCAGCCGCTCCATGTCGACGGCATCGTGGTCTGCGCCGGGGTCGGCAGCCGGCACATCGCTGCGCAGCTCGGCGAACGTGTCAACGTCTATCCGGTCAAGGGCTACTCGATCACGGTGCATCTCGACACAGCGCAGAGCCGCGACGCAGCCCCTTATGTCAGCCTGCTCGACGAATCCGCCAAAATCGTCACCAGCCGGCTGGGAGCCGATCGTTTCCGTGTTGCCGGCACCGCCGAGTTCAACGGCTTCAACCGCGACATTCGCGCCGATCGCATCCAGCCACTGACCGACTGGGTGCAGCGCAACTTCCCTGGCGTGGAGACCGCGCGGGTCGTGCCCTGGGCCGGCCTGCGTCCGATGATGCCGAACATGATGCCGGTGGTGCGATCCGGAACCAGGCCCGGGGTGTTCTACAACACCGGCCATGGCCATCTCGGCTGGACGCTGTCGGCGGCCACCGCCGAAGCGATCGCGCTCGCAGTCGAGAGCTGGCGGCACGCTGCGGTGCATACGGCCATGATCACCTCGCGCGGGACATCGGAATTGTCCACGGCGAAGTTTGGCGGCACGCCGGCCCTTGCCCCCTCGCCGGCCTTGGCACACAATTTACCTGGAGCCGAGCAAGTGCCGGCACCAGCGACAGAAACGACCAGCGAAGCGCGACGCGAGCGATGTGCATGACGGAAACCGGACACCGATCCAGCAGGGTCTTGCGACCCAAATCCTGGGACAACGGGAGATAACGCGCATGGCTGGCTATCTGATCCGGCGCCTGCTGGCCTCCATCCCGGTGATGGGCGTCGTGGCGTTGTTTGTGTTCCTGCTGCTGCGGCTGACACCGGGTGATCCGGCGGCGATCATCGCCGGCGACACCGCCACCCCTGAGCAACTCGAGCGCATCCGCACCTCGCTCGGGCTCAACGAGCCGCTGGTGACGCAGTTCGTCACCTGGCTCGGCAAGATCCTGCAGGGCGATCTCGGCGTCTCGCTGATTTCCAACGTGCCCGTGCTGACCATGATCGGCCAGCGCCTCGAGCCAACCATCAGCATCGCCCTCACCACCATCGTACTCGCGGTGGTTGTGGCGGTTCCACTCGGAGTGGTTGCCGCGTGGAAGCAGGGTACCTGGATCGACCGCTGCGTGATGGGGCTGTCGGTGCTGGGCTTCTCGGTGCCGGTGTTCGTGATCGGCTACGTGCTGGTCCAGGTGTTTGCGATCGACCTGCGCTGGCTGCCGGTGCAGGGCTTCCGCAGCATCGGCAAGGGTGTCTGGCCGTTCTTCGAGCGAGCGCTGCTACCGACCCTCGCCCTCTCCTTCATCTACATCGCGCTGATCGCGCGCATGACCCGCGCCTCGATGCTCGATGTGCTCGGCGAGGACTATGTCCGCACCGCGCGCGCCAAGGGTCTCACAGAGCGGCGGGTGCTGCTGACGCACGCACTGCGCAATGCCGCGGTGCCGGTCATCACCGTGATCGGTACCGGCTTTGGCCTCCTGATCTCCGGCGTGGTCGTCACCGAGAGCGTGTTCAACCTGCCGGGCATCGGACGGCTGACGGTCGATGCGGTGCTCGCCCGCGACTATCCGGTGATCCAGGGCGTCATCCTGCTGACCAGCGCGCTCTATGTGGCGATCAATCTCCTGATCGACGTCGCCTACACCTTCCTCGATCCGCGGATCCGCTACTGATGACCGTCGAACCCTACACGGACTCCGCCGTCGCGGCCCCCGCCGGCTCGCGGCTTAAATTCCTCGCCTCGGGCCCGATCGTCACCCTTGCGACCGTATGCCTCGCACTGGTGGTCGCCTCGGCGCTGTTCGCGCCATGGCTCGCGCCGCACGATCCGCTGCAGCTTGCGCCGGCGCTGCGGCTCAAGCCGCCGAACGCGGAATTCCCGCTCGGCACCGACGCCTATGGCCGCGATCTGCTGTCGCGCATCCTCTACGGCGGCCGCATTTCTCTGCTGATCGGCATTGGCGCCGCGGCCGTCAGCGTGGTGATTGGTCTTGCGATCGGCCTCGTCTCCGGTTTCTTCCGCTGGTTCGATGCCGTCATCATGCGGATCATGGACGGCCTGATGGCGATCCCCGGCATCCTGCTCGCCATCGCGGTGATCTCGCTGTCGGGCGCCAGCATCAAGACGGTGCTGATCGCCATCGTCATTCCCGAAATTCCCCGCGTCGTCCGTCTGGTGCGCTCCGTCGTGCTGTCGGCGCGCGAGGAGCCCTATGTGGAGGCCGCCATTTCCATCGGCTCGAGCCTGCCGAAGATCCTGTGGCGGCACCTGATGCCCAACACCATCGCGCCGCTGATCGTCCAGGGCACCTACATCTGCGCCTCCGCGATCCTGACCGAGGCGATCCTGTCCTTCCTCGGCGCCGGCATCAGCCCGGAGACGCCGACCTGGGGCAACATCATGGCCGAGGGCCGCGCCGTGTTCCAGATCAAGCCATCACTGATCTTCTGGCCGGGCCTTCTGCTCTCCATCACCATCCTGTCGATCAACCTGATCGGCGATGCGACGCGCGACGCGCTCGATCCGCGCATGAAACAGCGGGAGGGCAGCCGATGACCGATCAGGCCGACAACGTCGTTCTCGACATCCAGAACCTGATCGTCGGGCTGCAATCCCAGAGGGGCAGCGAGGGCATCATCAACGACATCTCGCTGCAGGCCCGCACCGGCAAGACGCTGTGCGTGGTCGGCGAGAGCGGCTCGGGCAAATCAGTGACCTCGCTTGCCGTGATGGGGTTGCTGCCGAAGAGATCGCTCACCGTGACCAGCGGCAGCATTCGTCTCGCCGGCGAGGATATCCGCGCCGCATCCGAGCGGCGGCTGCGGCAGCTGCGCGCTACCACCATGGCGATGATCTTCCAGGAACCGATGACCGCGCTCAATCCGGTGATTCCGGTCGGCCGCCAGATCGACGAGGTGCTGCGCACCCACACTTCGCTCGATGCCCGGGCGCGGCGCCAGCGCATCCTTGCCATGATGGAGCAGGTGCGGCTGCCGGACGTCGAGCGCATCTTCGGCTCGTATCCGCACCGCCTGTCCGGCGGCCAGCGCCAGCGCATCATGATCGCCATGGCGCTGATCCTCGAGCCCAAGCTGCTGATCGCCGACGAGCCGACCACTGCGCTCGACGTCACCACCCAGAAGCAGATCCTGTCGCTGATCCGCGACCTGCAGAAGGACCACGGCACCGCGGTGCTGTTCATCACCCACGACATGGGCGTGGTCGCAGAGATCGCCGACGAGGTCGTGGTGATGCGGCGCGGCCGCCTCGTCGAACAGGGACCGCTGCGTCAGGTGCTCAGCAACCCGACGCAGGAGTACACCCGCAACCTGCTCGCCACCGTGCCGAGCCTCGTGCCGCGCCCGGCGCGCGCGGCCAGCGATGCGCCGATCGTGCTCGAGACCACGGACCTCGGCAAAGTCTACCGCGAACGCTCGCTGTTCGGCGGCGTGCGCGAGGTCGCCGCCGCCAAGGACGTGACGCTGTCGCTGCAAAAAGGTCGCACCCTCGGCATCGTCGGCGAGAGCGGCTCGGGCAAGTCGACCGTCGCGCGCTGCATCGTACGCCTGATCGATCCGACATCCGGCGGCATTCGCCTTGTCGGCCGCGAGATTTCAGACCTGTCGCGCCGCCTGCTGCAGCCGCACCGCAAGCGCATCCAGATGATCTTCCAGGACCCCTATCGCTCGCTCAACCCGCGGCTGACCGTCGGCGAGACCATCGCCGAGGGACCAGTGAACTACGGCACGCCGCACAAGGATGCGCTGACCCGGGCGCGCGACCTGCTGCGGCTGGTCGACCTGCCGACCGACGCCATTGCGCGCTACCCGCACCAGTTCTCCGGCGGCCAGCGCCAGCGCATCGCGATCGCGCGGGCGCTCGCCATGGATCCCGACGTGCTGGTGGCGGACGAGGCGGTGTCCGCGCTCGACGTCTCGGTGCAGGATCAGGTGCTCAAGCTGCTCGACGATATCCAGGCCCGGCTCGGCATCGCGCTGCTGTTCATCACCCACGATCTGCGCGTCGCCGCCCAGATCTGCGACGATGTCATCGTGATGCAGCACGGCCTTATCGTCGAACAGGGCCCCGCTGGCGAGATTCTCACCCACCCGCGGCAGGCCTATACACGCCAGTTGCTGGATGCGGCACCGGGCCGGGACTGGGATTTCGCCAACTTCCGACCTATATCCGCCCAATTGTCCTGATCCTCCAGCAACGTCACAAGACGCAGCCAACGCGCCAGGTTCTCCATGTCCTTCCGTATCGCCATCGGCGGCTTTCTCCACGAGACCAACACCTTTGCTCCGACCAAGGCCGAGTATGACGGCTTCGTGCATGGCGGCGGCTGGCCGCCGATGGAGAGAGGCGCCGACGTCGTCGCGAAAATCCGCGGCATCAATGTCGGCCTCGCCGGCTTCATCGACAGCGCCGAACAAAACAACTGGGATCTCGTCCCCACCATCTGGTGCGCAGCCAGTCCCTCCGCCCATGTCCGCAAGGACGCCTATGAGCGGATCGCGGCCGTGATCGTCGATGACATCGCCAAGGCAGGTCATCTCGACGGTGTCTACCTCGACTTGCACGGCGCCATGGTCACCGAGCACCTCGACGACGGCGAAGGCGAACTGCTGGCGCGGGTGCGCCGGATCATCGGTAAGGACGTGCCGCTGGTGGTCAGCCTCGACCTGCACGCCAACATCACCCCGGCCATGGCCGAACATGCCGACGCGCTGATCGCCTACCGCACCTATCCCCATGTCGACATGGCCGACACCGGACGCGCGGCGGCACGGCATCTCGCATTGCTGCTCGGCACGCCGCGCCGTTTCGCCAAGGCGTTCCGGCAATTGCCGTTCCTGATCCCGATCAGCTGGCAGTGCACCAACGACGAGCCCTGCAGAAGCATCTATGCCGACCTTGCGAAGCTGGAAACCGACGCGGTGCCGACGCTGTCGTTCGCGCCCGGCTTTCCGGCGGCGGACTTCCCCGACTGCGGGCCGGTGGTCCTTGCCTATGGCAACACCCAGGCCGACGCTGACCGTGCCGCCGATGCCGTTGCCAAGCTTGTGACCGACCAGGAGGCCGCGTTCGACGGCCGCATCTTCACGCCCGACGAGGGCGTCACGCACGCGATGAGCCTCGCCGCCACGGCGCGCAAGCCGATCGTGATCGCCGACACCCAGGACAATCCAGGTGCCGGCGGCGATTCCGACACCACCGGCATGCTGCGCGCGCTGTTGAAGAACGGCGCGAAGAAAGCGGCGATCGGTGTCATCGTCGATCCCGAAGCGGCGCAGGCGGCCCATGCGGCCGGCGCCGGACAGAGCGTGACGCTGGCGCTCGGCGGCAAGTCCGGCATTCCCGGCGACGCGCCGCTCACCGAGACGTTCGTGGTCGAGCGCTTGTCGGACGGCCGCTTCCTCGCGCCCGGCCCCTATTTCGGCGGCAGCCAGATGAATCTCGGCCCGTCCGCCTGCTTGCGCATCGGCGATGTCCGCATCGTGGTCGGCTCGCGCAAGGCCCAGCTCGCCGACCAGGCCATGTTCCGCTTCGTCGGCATCGAGCCTACCGAACAGGCGATCCTGGTCAACAAGAGCTCGGTGCATTTCCGCGCCGATTTCGAGCCGATCGCGGAAACGATCATCGTCTGCGCCGCGCCAGGCGCGATGCCGGCCGACACCGCCGCGCTGCCCTGGACGCGCCTGCGTCCTGGGGTCCGCATCAAGCCCAACGGCCCGGCGTTCGCCAGCCGGCCGCAATAACAACCTGATCTCCCCTCAACTGGATCACGCCCATGCCCAACATCGCGCGCATCGACAGCTACGCCGACGAACTGACCGCCATCCGCCGCGACCTTCACGCCCATCCCGAGATCGGCTTTGAGGAGCACCGCACCTCCGGCATCGTCGCGGACAAGCTCGGCCAATGGGGCATCGAGGTGCATCGTGGCATCGGCGGCACCGGTGTCATCGGCCTGCTCAAGGGCAAGGGCACCGGCAGCCGGCGCATCGGCCTGCGCGCGGACATGGATGCGCTGCCGATGGAGGAGAAGACCAACCTGCCCTGGCGCTCCACCATCCCCAACCGCTTCCATGGCTGCGGCCATGACGGCCATACCACCATCCTGCTGGGAACCGCGCGCTATCTCGCCGAGACGCGCAACTTCGATGGCACCGCGGTGTTCATTTTCCAGCCGGCGGAGGAAGGCCTCGGCGGCGCACGTGCGATGATCGCCGACAAGCTGTTCCAGCGCTTTCCCTGCGACGAGGTCTATGGCCTGCACAACGCGCCGGATCTCGGACCGCGTCAGGTCACGGTGTTCCCGGGACCGGCGATGGCGGCGGCCGATTTCTTCGACATCACCGTCACCGGCTACGGCAGCCATGGCGCCATGCCGGACCGCTCGCGCGATCCCGTGGTGATCGCGATGACTCTGGGACAGGCGCTGCAGACCATCGTCAGCCGCAACGTCGATCCGCTGAAGTCAGCCGTGGTGTCGATCACCCAGTTCCACGCCGGCTCGGCCTATAACGTCATTCCGAACGAGGCCAAGCTCGCCGGCACCGTGCGCACCTTCTCCGAAGACGTTCGCGTGCAGGTGCGCGAGCGCATGCGCACCCTCGCCGCCGGCATCGCCAGCGCCTTCCAGGTCGAGATCGACGTCGACATCCGCGACATCTTTTCGGTGCTGGTCAACCATGAGCAGCATGCCCATGCGGTCGCTGACGTGGCCCGCGAAATCGTCGGCACTGCGAACGTCTCGACCACGCCGGCGCCGAAGATGGGCAGTGAGGATTTCGCCGACATGCTGCACGCCGTGCCCGGCGCCTATTTCTGGCTGGGCCACGAAGGCTCGGTGCCGGTGCACAACCCCGGCTTCGTGCTCGACGACGCCATCCTGCCGGTCGGCGCCAGCCTGTTCTCGCGCATCATCGAGAGGCGTATGCCGCTCGCCGGCGCGTGACGCTTTGATCCTCATGGTGAGGAGGCGCGAAGCGCCGTCTCGAACCATGAGGCCACCACCTCGGCCTCATCCTTCGAGACGCGGCCCCTTCGGGCCGCTCCTCAGGATGAGGTGAGAAGGTCGCGCTGCTCGTCACCCCTTGTCGGCGTAGCTCACCCGCAGCTCGCGCTTGAGCAGCTTGCCGGCGGTGTTGCGCGGCAGGGTCTCGGTGAAGAACACCTGCTTGGGCACCTTGAACGGCGCGAGATGCTCGCGGGCGTGGGCGAGCAGCGCGGCTTCGTCCGGCAGGTGTCCGGGCCGCAGCACCACGATCGCAGTGACCGCCTCGATCCATTTCGGGTCCGGCAGCCCGACGACGGCGACCTCGGACACGGACGGATGCTCGAACAGCACTTCCTCGACCTCGCGGCCGGCGACCACGACGCCGCCGGTCTTGATGATGTCCTTGACGCGGTCGACGACGAACAGATAACCGCCCTCGTCCATGTAGCCGACGTCGCCGGAGTGGAACCAGCCACCCTCGAACGCCTCGCGGGTTTCCTCCGGCTTGTCCCAGTAGCCCATCAGCAATTGCGGCGAGCGGTGCACGATCTCGCCTTGCGTGCCCGGCGGTACGTCGCGCATCTCCGGATCGACGATCCGGGTCTCGACATTGAGGATCGGCCGGCCGGCTGACGCCGGCCGCGCGTCGTGCTCCTCCGGCCGCAGCACGGTCGCGAGCGGGCCGATCTCGCTCTGGCCGTAGCAGTTGTAGGCGCCGATGCCCGGCAGCCGCTGCCGCAATTCCTGCAGCACCGGCACCGGCATGATGGAGGCGCCATAATAGACATTGCGCAGCGACGACAGATCGCGCTTGTCGAAATCGCCATGGCGCAGAAGACTGATCCACACCGTCGGCGGTGCGAAGAACGAGGTGATGCGATGCTGCTCGATCAGCTTCAGCACCACTTCCGGCACGGGCGTCTCGATCAGATGCGTGGTCGCGCCGACCAGCAACTGCGGCATCGAGAAGCAGTGCATCTGCGCAGAGTGGTAGAGCGGCAGCGCCGCCAGCGCGACATCGGAGCCGCGGAATTCGAGATCGACGATGCAGCTGGCATACTCGGCGAGCAGCGCACGATGGGTCATCATCGCGCCCTTGGGGGCCGCGGTCGTGCCCGACGTATAGAGCAGCTGGGCGAGATCGTCGTCGGACACATCCGCCTCGATCAGGCTGGGCGCATGCGGATCCCGAGCGATCGCCAGCACGTCGAATTCGTTGCTGCCGGCCGCAGCGAAGCGGCCATAGAACGCGACCTCGACCTCCGGCCGCACCGTGGCCACCGTCTCGGCCAGCCCGCCGTCATAGACCAGGGCGCGGGCGCCCGACTGGCTGAGGATGTATTTGAGTTCGCCGCTGGTCAGCGCATAGTTGACGGGAACATGCACGAGCCCGCTGCGGTTGCAGGCCAGCCATAACAGCAGATAGGCGTCGGAATTGCGGGCATAGGCGGCGACACGGTCGCCCTTGTGCAGGCCGAGCGTGACCAGCCGGTGCGCCACCCGCCCCGCCGCCAATTCGAGTTCGTGGAACGTCCATTGCCGATCCGCGAAGGTCAGCGCAATGCGATCGTGGAATTTCGCGGCAGCCCGCCGTGTCGCATCGGCAATGGAGTTGCGGCGCAGGATCTCCGGCCCCGCCTGTCCCGTGGTCATTCATGTCCTCCCGGATGTCGTTCTTGATAACGTCGGGAGAGATTAAGGCAGGACCGGCCATGGTGGAAACCGATTTTCGGCGCGCAAAACGCAGCGCAATATCCGGTCAAAAAGAAAGGGAGCAAATGCCGCTATACGGCAAATGCTCCCCTTCGATCTCGACGATGAGACGATCGCGCGTCAGGTCGGCTTCAGCTCGAACGCCTTGATGTCCGCGGCGCGGGCGGACTTGGCCGCCGCGCGATGGTCGGTCGCGATCGCCACATACACCGCCGGCAGCACGAACAGCGTGAACAGCGTGCCGATCAGCATGCCTGCGACGACGACGAGGCCGATGGAGAAGCGGCTCGCCGCACCGGCGCCGTTCGCCGACAGCAGCGGGAACAGGCCGGCCACCATGGCGGCGGTGGTCATCAGGATGGGACGCAACCGCACCCGCGCGGCCATCTCGATCGCGGAGCGGCGATCGAGGCCTTCCTTGAGCTGGAGCTCGTTGGCGAACTCGACCATCAGAATGCCGTGCTTGCTGATCAGGCCCACCAGCGTCAACAATCCCACCTGGGTGTAGATGTTGATGGTGGCGACGCCGAAGAACAGCGGCAGCAGCGCACCCGACACCGCCATCGGCACCGACACCAGGATCACCAGCGGGTCGCGCAGGCTTTCGAACTGCGCCGCCAGCACCAGGAAGATGATGATCAGCGCGAAGCCGAAGGTGACGGCGAGCTGATTGCCCTCCTTCACGTACTGGCGCGAGTCCGCCAGATAATCGTGGCTGTAGCCCGCCGGCAGCTTCTTGGCTTCCTTTTCCAGGAAGTCGACCGCCGTGCCGATGGTGACACCCGGCATCGGCACCGCCTGGAAGGTTGCCGAGTTGAGCTGGTTGAAATGGGTCAGCGCGTTCGGATCGGTGCCGGTCTCGATCGACACCAGCGTCGACAGCGGAATCTGCTGCCCGTTGGGCGCCGACACGTAGTAGCCGCCCAGCATCTCCGGCGACAACCGCAAGCCCCGCGGCACCTGCGGGATGACCTGGTAGGAGCGCCCTTCCAGGTTGAAGCGGTTGATGTAGTTGCCGCCCAGCAGCACGGCCAGCGTATTGCCGATCTGCTGCATGGTGACGCCGAGCTCGTTGGCCTTGGAGCGGTCGATCTTCACCCGCACCACCGGCTGGTTGAAGTCGAGGTCGCTGTCGCTGACGATGAACATGCCGCTCTTGCGGGCTGCATCCTTCAGCTTCTGCATCTCCTCATAGACTGCCTTGAAGTCGCGGGTCGAGCTGATCACCATCTGCACCGGCAGGCCGCCGGGACCGCCAGGCAGCGGCGGCAGGTTGAAGGCGAACGCCTGGACACCCTCGATCTTGCTGAGCTCGTTCTGCACGTCCTGCTTCATCGCCGTCGACGAGCGCTTGCGCTCATCCCATGGCTTGAGGATCATGCCGGCGATGCCCTGCCCCGGGGAGGGAAGGCCGTTGAGCACGAAGCGCAGGTCGGTCTCCGGGAACTTGGCGAACGCCTTGTCGAGCTTGTCGCCGTAATAGTCGACATAGTCGATGTTGGCGTATTTCGGCGCCTTGGTCACCGAGAACAGGATGCCCTGGTCCTCCTCGGGCGCGAGCTCCTTGGAGGTGTTCATGTACATGAAGCCGACCAGGCCGAGGATGGTCACGGCAAACACCGTCGTGATCGGCCGGTAGTCGAGCGAGCGGTCGAGCTGACGGCCGTACCACCGCGTCACCGCCCGGAACACGCGGTCGACCGCCTTGGCGAAGCGCCCCTGCTCCACATGGGTCAGCAGCACCGAGCACATCATCGGCGACAATGTCAGCGCGATCACGCCGGACACGATGACCGAGCCGGCGAGCGTGAAGGCAAACTCCTTGAACAGTGCGCCGGTGACGCCGCCGAGGAAGCCGATCGGCGCATACACCGCCGCCAGCGTGATGGTCATCGAGATCACCGGCCCGACGATTTCGCGCGCGCCGATCAGCGATGCCTGTACTGGTGATTTGCCTTCCTCCAGGTGGCGGTGAATGTTCTCCACCACCACGATGGCGTCGTCGACCACGAGACCGATTGCCAGCACCATGGCCAGCAGCGTCAGCAGGTTGAAGCTGAAGCCCAGCGACAGCATGAAGATGCAGACACCGACCAGCGACAGCGGGATGGTCACCACCGGGATGATCACCGAGCGGAACGAGGCCAGGAACAGGAAGATAACGACGATGACGATGACCACCGCCTCGATCAGGGTCTTCTTCACCTCGTCGATCGACGACTGGATGAACTTGGTCGAGTCGTAGGCCACCTTCATCTTCAGCGACGGCGGCAGGTTGCGCTCGATTTCCGGGAACAGGGCGCGCACGCCCTTGACGATGTTAAGCGGGTTGCCCTGCGGCGTCGCGTTGACGCCGATGAAGATGGCGTGCTCGCCGTCCATCGCCACGCTCGCGTCCGTGGTCTGGGCCGCCAGCTCCACGGTGGCGATATCCTCGATCCGGATCAGCGCGCCGTCCTTGACCTTGACGGTCATCCGGCGGAACTGGTCGAGGCTGGTCAGGTCGGTGTTGGTCGAGACGTTGGCGACCGTGAAGTAGCCCTTCGACTGACCGGCGGCGGCCTGGAAGTTGTTGGCCTGGATCGCCTGCGCCACGTCGCTCGCCGACACGCCGCGACCAGCCATGCGCGCCGGGTCGAGCCAGATGCGCATCGAGAACTGCTGGTTGCCGAGGATCTGCGCTTCCGCAACGCCGTCCACCGTGGACAGGATCGGCTGCACCACGCGCGTCATGTAGTCGGAGATCGCCGAGCCGCCCAGCTCATCGCTGGAGAAGCCGATATACATGACCGACGTGGTCTGGCCGGTCGATTTCAGGATGACCGGGTCGTTGGATTCCTTCGGGATCAGGTATTTGACCGAGTTGACCTTGGCCAACACCTCGGTCAGCGCCTGGTTCGGGTCGAAGTTGAGCTTCACATACACCGAGATCGTGCTGGTGCCCTGCACCGAGGACGAGGTGATGTAATCGACGCCTTCGGCGGAGGCCACCGCCTGCTCGATCGGCGTGGTGATGAAGCCCTGCATCAGGTCCGGCGACGCGCCCGGATAGGACGTCGTCACGGTGATGACGGTGTTCGACAGCTTGGGATACTGACGGATCGGCAGGTTGAACGCCGCGTTCAGGCCGATCAGCAGGATCAGCAGGCTGACGACGACCGACAGCACCGGTCGCTTGATGAAGATATCAGTGAATACCATAGGTCCGGGCCTTCGATCAGTAGCGCGGCGTCGGGTTCGGGGTCGACGGCAGCGGATCCTTGGAGATCACGACCGGCACGCCGGATTGCAGCTTGAGCTGGCCGACCGCGACGACACGGTCGCCGGCCTTCAGACCGGAAAGAATGACGGTACGGCCGTCGACCCGCGTGCCGCTGCGCACGAAGGTGCGCTCGGCGACGAGATGGGCCTCGCCCTTGTCATTCTTGGTCTCCTTCACGACGAACACCGAGTCGCCGTACAGTGTGTAGTCGACAGCGGTTTCCGGCACGGTGACGACAGCCGGATCAGGCGGCAGCAGCACCGTGGTCGACGCGAACATGCCCGGCTTCAGGCTGTGATCGGTGTTGTCGATCGTCGCCTGGATCTTGACGTTGCGGGAGTCGGGGCTGATCTGCGGGTCGATGGTGGTGATCTTGCCCTCGAACACGCGGTTCGGATAGGCGTCGACCTTGACCCGAACCGTCTGGCCGACGGCGAGAATCGCGCGATCCTTTTCCGCCGCGGTGAAGTTCAGGTAGACCTTCGACAAATCGGTGAGCGAAACGATCTGGTTGCCGGCGCTCAGGAACTGGCCGACCTCGACGCGACGCACGCCGAGGTCGCCGCTGAACGGCGCCTTGACCAGCTTCTGCGAGATGATCGCCTCGGTCTTGGCGATCGCGGCGTTCGCCTGGTCGAAAGACGCCTGGTTCTGGTCGACGGTCGCCTGCGGGCCGAACTGGCGGGCAGCGAGCGACTTGGAGCGATCGAGCGCGAGTGCGGCGGCGGTCGCCTGCGCCTTGTAGCTCGCAAGGTCCGCCTGCTCGGGTTCATCGAACAACTGCACCAGCGGATCGCCGGCCTTCACCGGGGCGCCCGCCTCGAACATGATCTTGGTGATGCGGCCGGCGACATCGGTGGTGACGTCGACCTGGTGCACGGCGGCGAGATCGCCGATGCCGAACAGCAGGTGCGGGATCACCTCGGACTTCGCCTCGACCACCGAGACATTCGCCGGCGGCGGCTTCATGTTGGCGAAGAACTGCGCGATCATATGGTTGCGGAAGGTGTTGAAGCCCCACAAGGCTCCCACCAGCAGCACCAGCAGCACGCCGACGATCGCGAACCAGCGCTTCATCCGCACCGGACGCACGCGCGGCTTCTCTTCGATCGACTTGGTCGAAATGTTCGCCTCGGTGGAGATCGTCATGTCATGCACTCTCTGAAACCAATTGGGTCGTGGCTTGGTCGACCGGCAAAGCGCGGTCGAGATAAGTCTGGATTGCGCGCTCTTTAAGGCCCAATCCGCGAAGGGTGAACTCACTCACCTGCCGCTGCAGGCTGTCGGTATCACCGTAGGTCAGTGAAGGGACGGCCGGCATCCGGGTCAGCGCCACCATGTGGATCATCTGGTGGGCGAACCAGAACAGGTTCATCGGCGGGGTGCCGACGGACATCGCGTCCCCGGACTGCACCGCACGGTCGAGCGACACGGTGAAGATCGGGGCGATGATGTCGGAGATCTTCTGATACAGCAGCCGCGCGAATTCGCCATCCTCCAGATGGCTGGAAATCAACAGCTTCATCCGCTGCACGTCTTCCTCGTCGGGGCGTTCGACCGCCGCCAGGAAATGCCGCACCATTTCCCGCACCAGAAAGACCAGCGTCTCGGTCGACGGCTCGAGCGCCTGCAGCCGCTGCAGATCGGGATCAGCCTCGCAGGCTTCGTCGAGAATTTCAGCGTAGAGCGCCGACTTGCTGGAGAAGTGCTTGAACAACAACGCCTCGGAGATGCCTGCCGCCGCCGCCACGCTCTTGGTGGTCGTGCCGGCGAAGCCATGGCGCGCGAAGCACGCCTTGGCGGCAGCCAGAATCGTTTCCCTGCGGGCTTCGCTCGACAATCGGATCGGGGACATTTGTTGAGTAAGCACTCACTTATCACAAAAGTCAAGGACGTTTCGCAATTGCGAAGGGGAAATGCATGAAAAACGGTCACTGCTCAACCCGACGCAGCGACCGAGGAGTCTGACAACTTGTAAGGATTGGTTCACGGATACCGGGTTCAGTACCCCGCCACACATCCCGGGATTGGTGATGCCAGCCTCGCTCAACCTGTTCGACCTCATGGTCGCCGCAGCCGCGCTGGTGGCGGCCTTCACCGGCTTCAGGGCCGGGCTGATCCGCAGCCTGGCCATGATCCTCGGCTATGCCTCCGCCATGCCGCTGGTACTGCTGGTGATGGGGCATGCCGGCCCGGCTTTCGACACGACCGGCTTGACCCGGAATGCCTTCGTATTTTTCGGCCTGTTCGTCGCCGCCGGCTTCCTGATCGGATCCCTGCTCCAGGTCGCGGTCAATGATCTGCTGGGGCCACGCATCAGCGTCCTCGACCGGATCGCCGGCTCGGCGCTTGGCGTCGCGCGGGTCGGCCTCGTGGCGATCGCGCTGGTCGTGGTGTTCGACCGCATCGTCCCGAGTGACCGCCAGCCGGCGATGCTGCGCGACTCGCGGCTGCACCCGATGCTGTCCGGCGCCGGACAGTTGGGCCTCGGCGCGCTGTCGCCCGAAGTCGCCGCCGCGATCGACCAGCTCAAGCGTGAACAGAAGATCTGAGGCTGGCACGCCAGCCTCCGCACCGGCGCATTTGCCGGGCAGCCCTGCCCGATCGCGCTTTGCCGAACCGCCGGGGTATGCGAGGTAAGGGACCGCCTCGCAGGAGATTGTCATTATGGTTGTGCGCGCTGGCCGCGAATTCCTTGCCATCCCCGGTCCGACGACGATGCCGGACGAGGTGCTGCGCGCCATGCATCGCCCCGCCGTCGACATCTATGCCGGCGAGCTGATCGCCCTGACCGACAGCCTGCACGCCGACCTCAGCAAGCTGTTCCGGACCCGCGGGCGGACCTACGTCTACATCGCCAACGGCCATGGCGCGTGGGAAGCGGCGCTCACCAACGTGCTGTCACGCGGCGACAAGATCCTGGTGCTGGAGAGCGGCCGGTTTGCGCTCGGCTGGGGCGACGCCGCCGAAAAGCTCGGCGTCGAGATCGAGATCCTGCCCGGTGCCTGGGACCGTGCCGTGCGCCCTCACGAGGTCGAGGCGCGGCTGCGCCAGGACAAGGAAGGCCGTATCAAGGCCGTGCTGACCGTGCAGGTCGATACCGCCTCCGGCGTGGTCAACGACATCGCCGCCATCGGACGCGCCATCAAGGCCGCCGGCCATGACGCCCTCTTCATGGTCGACGCGGTGGCCTCGCTTGGCTGCATGCCGTTCGAGATGGACGGCTGGCATGTCGATGTCGCCATGTCGGCGTCGCAGAAGGGTCTGATGACCCCGCCGGGTCTCGGCTTCGTCGCCGTTGGCGAGCGCGCCCGAGCGGTTCACCATGCCGCGAACTTGCGCAGCCCGTACTGGGACTGGACGGCGCGCGAAGGCCACGAACATTACCAGAAGTATGCCGGCACGCCGCCGGTGCACCTGCTCTACGCGCTACGCCAGGCGCTCGACATGTTGTTCGCCGAAGGCGCCGAGCACACCTTCCTGCGCCATCGGCTGCTGGCGGAGGCGGTACGCCGCGCCGTCGGTGTCTGGGCCGAAGGCGGCGTGCTCTCCTTCAACATCCTCGAGCCGTCGGAACGCGCCGATACGGTCACCACCATCCGCGTCACCGGCGACGGCACCGCCGAAGCGCTGAAGGACTATTGCCGCGACAAGTGCGGCGTGGTGCTCGGCAACGGCATCGGCGCGCTGTCCGGCCGGGCCGTCCGCATCGCGCATATGGGCCACATCAACGCGCCGATGATCCTCGGCACCCTCGGCGTTGTTGAAGTCGGCCTCAATGCGCTGCGCATTCCGCACGGCCGCGGCGGCGTGCTGGCCGCGACCACCTGGCTCGGCGACAACGTCCCGGCCTGACCTCCCAGCGACGACCTCCGATCGGCAACGCAGCCACCCGGTTTTGCGCCACGCGCGGCGTTGCGTCCGCGCGCCGCGCTGCCACAATGGCCGGCGACAAGAACAGCCGATCATCCGGAGGAATCCCGTGTCGCAGCAAATCAGCCATCAGTACGTGACCGTTGTGCGCAAGGGCCGCGTCACCGTCGTGACCTTGAACCGTCCCGAGGTGATGAATGCCCTGCACACCGATGCGCACAACGAACTGCATGACGTCTTCAATGCCTTCGCCGCCGATCCGGAGCAGTGGGTCGCGATCATCACCGGCGCCGGCGATCGCGCCTTCTCCGCCGGCAACGATCTGAAATGGCAGGCCGCCGGCGGCAAACGCGGCTGGAACACCAGCGGCTTCGCCGGCCTCACCGCGCGCTTCGACTGCGACAAGCCGATCATTGCCGCGGTCAACGGCGTCGCCATGGGCGGCGGCTTCGAGACCGCGCTCGCCTGCGACCTGATCATTGCGGCTGAAAACGCCACCTTCGCCCTGCCCGAGCCGCGCGTCGGCCTCGCCGCGCTCGCCGGCGGCCTGCACCGCCTGCCGCGCCAGATCGGCCTCAAGCACGCTATGGGCATGATCCTCACCGGCCGCCATGTCAGCGCGCGCGAAGGCTTCGAGCTCGGCTTCGTCAACGAGGTGGTGCCGAAGGGTGAGGCGCTGCAGGCCGCCGAGCGCTGGGCAGCGCTGATCTGCCAGAACAGCCCGATGTCGATCCGCGCCTCCAAGCAGACCATCACCCGCGGCATGAAGGTGTCGCTGGAGCAGGCGATCGCCGAGCAGCGCGAGTACCCGGCGGTGCAGGCGATGGTCGCCTCGCAGGATTACATCGAAGGCCCGAAGGCCTTCGCCGAAAAACGCCCGCCGCGCTGGCAGGGGAAGTAAGACGACGCGCTTGCACGTTTTCTGCGTCATCACCGGGCCGGTGCGAAGCACCGAGACCCGGTGATCCAGCTTCAGGGTCTTTCGTGATGTTGCGAGTCAGCTGGATTGCCGGATCAAGTCCGGCAATGACGCATTGGGTATGGCCAACGCCTCAATTAAACCGCAGGTCCGCAGGCTTCGCGCCGCTCCTCACCATGAGGAAAAAGAAGCGGCGCGGGATCCGCAAGACTACCGCCCGGTGAACTTCGCCGGCCGCTTCTCCAGGAACGCAGTGACGCCCTCCCGGAAATCCTCGGCCGCGCCGGCCTTCTGCTGGCTCTGGCGCTCCAGGTCGATCTGCTGCTCGAACGAATTCTCCGGGCTCTCCCAGTACAGCTTGCGGATCAGCGACAGCGCGACGGTCGGACCGGCAGCCAGCTCACGCGCGAGCTTGAGCGCCTCGTCCATCAGCGCCGCGTCGTCGTGCACGCGGTTGATCAGCCCCCAGGCGAGCGCGGTCTCCGCCGGCAGGCGCTCGCCGAGCAGCGACAGCTCGATGGCGCGCGCCTTGCCGATCAGGCGTGGCAGCAGCCAGGTCGAACCGCAATCCGGCACGAGGCCGATGCGGCGGAACGCCTGCAGGAAATACGACGAGCGGGCCGCCAGAATGATGTCCCCCATCAGCGCAAAACTCATGCCGGCACCGGCGGCCGGACCGTTGACCGCGGTCACCAGCGGACAGTGCAGCTCGCGCAGACGGCGCAGGAACGGATGGAAGGCGGTCTCCAGCGTCACGCCGGCATTGCTGCGCGAGCCCGGCTGCAGGTTGCGCCCCTGCAGGTTGGCGCCGGTGCAGAATGCACGGCCGGCGCCGGTCAGGACGACGCAGCGCACCTCGTTGCGCTTCTCGCCGATGACGTCGAGGGCTTCACCCAGGCCCTGCAGCATATCCACCGACACCGCATTCATCACCTCCTGATGATCGAGGCGAATGATGGCGACCGTTCCGTCGATTTCCAGCGTCACGTGTTTGAATTGCATCGCATCCTCTTTGGCAGCGCGACGTCCGCGCAGGGTTTCCTCGCACCGATATTCGAACCTCGTCACACGCTTGTCCATGGCCGCGACGGATCATTGCAGCCATGACGATGGAACGTGCCGTAGCGTGGAAATTGCTCAGATCGGCAGCATGGTGGAGTATTTGAGCTGGCGCAGCGCGAAGTCCGATTGCGCCGACGCCACGCGCGGATGCGCGAGCAGCTTGTGCATCAGGAAGTCCTCATAGGCCGCGACGTCCTCGGCTCGAATCAGCAGCACATAGTCGTGCGGGCCGGTGACCGAGAAGCACTCCAGCACATTGGGCTGGTCGGCAATGAAGCGCTCGAACGCCTCGCGAGATTCCGTCGAATGATCGCGCAGGTTGGCGTGCACGAACACGCAGACCCCGAGCCCGAGGCGGCCCGGATCGAGCAGCGTGACACGCGAGGTGATGAGGCCCGAGGCCTCGAACTCCTGGATGCGGCGCCAGACGGTTGACTGCGACATCGCCAGACGCTCGGCCAGATCCTTCAGCGATAACGTGGCGTCACGCTGAATTTCGCGCAGCAGGCGGCGGTCCGGCTCGGACAAAGTCATTGAATGATTTTAGTCCAAAATCCATTCTTCGTGAATAAATGATTTCATCTTCGCGCAATACGCGAAATACTTGCAGACAGCCACCAATCCCGCTCCTAGTCTTGCGGGACGCGGGCCCTGAGGCCGACCCTCGGGTGACAGGAGACGGCGATGAGCGGAACGGTTGCGATGATCACGGGTGCGGCGGGCAATCTCGGCCGCGCGGTGGCGCATGTCTTCGCGGAGAGCGGCGCACGGCTGATCCTGGTCGACGCCAGCCTGTCCCACCTGCGGACCGCGTTTCCCGACGCTCCGGCCGGCTGGCAGCTCGCCGAGGTCGACCTGACCCGTCGTGATGCGGCGCAGCAACGCCTTGGCGAGGCGATCGCCGCCGCGGGCCGGCTCGACGCGCTGTGCGCCATCGCCGGGGGATTTCGCATGGGCGAAGCCGTGCACGAGACCTCGCCCGAAACCTGGAAGCTGATGATGGACGTCAATGTCCAGACGCTGCTGAACACGGCGCATGCGGCGGTGCCAGCGATGCTGGCACAAGGGCGCGGGCGCATCGTCACGGTGGGCGCGGCCTCGGCGCGGCAGGGCCTTGCGGCAATGGGAGCCTACACCGCAGCCAAGAGCGCCGTGATGCGGCTGACGGAAGCGATGGCGGCCGAGCTCGGCCCCAGGGGCATCAATGTCAATGGCGTGCTGCCGAGCGTGATCGACACACCGCAGAACCGCGCGGCCATGCCGGATGCGGACCCCGCCGCCTGGGTCAAGCCGGCCGACCTCGCCGCCGTCATCCGCTTCCTTGCCTCAGACGCGGCGGTCGCCATCAACGGCGCCCTGATCCCCGTAAACGGCCGCGGCTGAAGCCGCCGCTCCCGGTTCCTGCCCCGCGCCAGCGCGACAGCGCTCACCGACCGTGCTATCCAGCCATCATGAACGCGCCCGCCAAGATCGCCATCCGCCACTCCACCTGCCCTCATGACTGCCCTTCGGCCTGCGGGCTCGACGTCGAGGTGATCGACGGCTCGACCATCGGGCGTGTCCGCGGATCGAAACGCCAGACCTACACATCCGGCGTGGTCTGCGCCAAGGTCGCGCGCTATGCCGAGCGCATCCATCATCCCGAGCGGCTGATGCACCCGCTGCGCCGCACCGGCCCAAAGGGCTCCGGCCAGTTCGCGCGCATCTCCTGGGACGAGGCGCTGGACGAGATCGCGCAGCGCTTCGACGCCGCCGAGCGCGAGTTCGGCGCGGAGGCGGTGTGGCCCTATTACTATGCCGGCACCATGGGCCTCGTGATGCGCGACGGCATCAACCGCCTCGCCCACGTGAAGAAGTATTCGCGCTTCTACTCGACGATCTGTTCGACCATCGCCTGGGCCGGCTACGCCGCCGGCACCGGCCGCGTTTCCGGCGTCGATCCCCGCGAGATGGTGAAGTCGGATCTGATCGTGATCTGGGGTACCAACCCGGTGTCGACCCAGGTCAACGTCATGACCCACGCCTCCCGCGCCCGCAAGGAACGCGGCGCGCGGATCGCCGTCATCGACGTCTACGACAACGAAACGATGAAGCAGGCGGACATCAAGATCATCCTGCGGCCCGGCACCGACGGCGCCTTCGCCTGCGGCGTGATGAATGTGCTATTCCGCGACAACCTCGCCGACCGCGCCTATCTCGCCGACTACACCGACTGCCCGGGCGAACTCGAAGCCCATCTCGCCGGTCGGACGCCGGAATGGGCGTCGGCGATCTGCGGCGTGCCGGTCGCCGAGATCGAGGCGTTTGCGCGGCTCATTGGCGCGACCCCGCGCACCTTCTTCCGCCTCGGCTACGGCTTCACCCGCAGCCTCAACGGCGCGGCGCAGATGCATGCGGCGCTGTGCGTGCCGGCGGTGACCGGTGCGTGGCAGCACGAGGGCGGCGGCGCCTTCTTCAACAACGGCGCGATCTGGGGCTTCAACACCACACTGATCGAAGGCAAGGACGCCGCCCACGGCCTCACCACCCGCCAGCTCGACCAGTCGAAGATCGGCCGCGTGCTGACCGGCGACGCCGAAGCGCTGGCCCACGGCCCGCCGGTCAAGGCGATGCTAATCCAGAGCACCAACCCAGTGACGGTCGCACCGGAGCAGACCTTGGTGCGGCAGGGCTTTGCGCGCGAGGATCTGTTCGTCGCCGTGCACGAGCAGTTCATGACCGAGACGGCGCAGATGGCCGACATCGTGCTGCCGGCAACCATGTTCATGGAGCACGACGACATTTACTACGGCAGCGGCCATCAGTACATTTCGCTGGGAATGAAGCTGATCGATCCGCCCGGCGAATGCCGCTCCAACCATGAGGTGATCCAGGGCATCGCACGCCGCGTCGGCGCCGAGCATCGCGCCTTCGACATGACATCGCACGCGATCATCGACGAGACGCTGAAGACCAGCGGCCATGGTGAACTCGCCGCGCTCGAAACCGAGACCTGGCGCGACGTCCAGCCGGACTTCCGCGCCGCGCACTTCCTCGACGGCTTCGGCCATGCCGACGGCAAATTCCATTTCAAGGCCGACTGGGCCAAGGTGCAGGTGCCGCGCAACCGGCCGATGGGGCCGCTTGGCGACATGCCGTCCCTGCCCGACCACTGGGCGATCATCGAGAACGCCGACGAGGCCTATCCCTTCCGCCTCGCCACCAGCCCGGCGCGCAGCTATCTCAACACCAGCTTCACCGAGACGCCGTCGTCGCAGGCGCGCGAGGGCGAGCCGACTGTGCTGATCCACCCGCTCGATGCGGACCGTCTCGCCATCGCCGACGGCGACATGGTGACGCTCGGCAGCCCGCGCGGCGAGACGACGCTGAAGGCGAAACTGTTCGACGGCCTGCGCCCGGGCGTGCTGGTGGCGGAATCGATCCATCCCAACCGCACCCATGCAGGCGGCCGCGGCATCAACACGCTGACCAGCGCCGATGCCGTCGCGCCATTCGGCGGCGCCGCCTTCCATGACAACAAGGTGTGGCTGAAGAAATTGGCGCCGGCGTCCTGACGAGGTTGCCTCTCGCCGCGTCTCCGCCGCGCGCTGCGGCCGTTCGATCCGCCGCGCCGTTTCAATGAGACTTAAGACTTCAACGAGACTTGGACCCACGATGAGCCGTTTCTGGAGCAGCCTGACCCACGACCTCAAGCCCTATGTCCCGGGCGAGCAGCCCCGCATCGCGGGACTGGTCAAGCTCAACACCAATGAAAATCCCCTGGGACCGTCGCCCCGCGCGCTGGAGGCGATCCGCGGCGAGGCCGCGGAGACGCTGCGCCTCTATCCCGACCCGCAGGCGCTCGCGCTGCGCGCCGCTCTGGCGGACTACCACCAGGTACGCCCCGAACAGGTGTTCGTCGGTAACGGCTCCGACGAGGTGCTGGCCCACACCTTCGCGGCGCTGCTGAAGCACGACGCACCGCTGCTGTTCCCGGACATCACCTACAGCTTCTACACGGTCTATTGCCGCCTGTTCAGCATCGCCTACGATGCCGTGCCGCTCGATCAGACCATGCGGATCCGCCTCGCCGACTATCGCCGGCCGGCGGGCGCCATCATCATCCCCAATCCCAACGCGCCAACGGGGATCGCGCTGTCGCGGGCCGAAATCGCGACACTCCTGGAAGATCACCCCGACGCGCCTGTGGTGATCGACGAGGCCTATGTCGATTTCGGCGCCGAGACCGCAATCCCGCTGGTCGATGCGCATCGCAACCTGCTGGTCGTCCAGACCATGTCCAAGTCGCGGGCGCTGGCCGGCTTGCGCATCGGTTACGCGATCGGCAACGCCGACCTGATCGAGGCGCTGACGCGGGTGAAGGACAGCTTCAACTCCTATCCGCTCGGCCGCCCCGCCCAGGCCGGCGCCATCGCCTCGCTCGCAGACGACGCCTATTTCCGGCAGAGCCTTGCGCAGGTGATCGCAAGCCGCGAGCGGCTCAACCATGGCCTCGGCCGCCTCGGATTCGAGGTGCTGCCGTCGGCGGCGAACTTCGTGTTCGCGCGCCATCCCGGCCATCAGGGCGCGGCGCTCGCCGCAGCGCTACGCGAACGCGCTGTCATCGTCCGCCACTTTGCGGCGCCGCGCATCTCCGACCATCTGCGCATCACGGTCGGCACGGACGAGCAGATCGACCGCCTGCTGGCGGCGCTGGCGGAAATCCTCGGCGGCCCGCCTGCAACGGTCTGACGGGTCGCCCCTCAGGCGGAAGTCCCCTCACAAGCGACATCACGTCCCCTCATGGTGAGGAGCGCGGCGGAGCCGCGCGTCTCGAACCATGAGGCCAGGTCGCAGCCACGCACGGGCCTCATCCTTCGAGACGCAGGCTTCGCCTGCTCCTCGGGATGAGGGATTGCGCGCATACCTACTTCTTCGCCACCAGCGGGCAGCCGCCTTCGGCGAGCGGCCGGAAGGCTTCCGCGGCAGGAATGGTCTGCACCAGCTTGTAGTAGTCCCAAGCGCCTTTCGACTCCGCGGGCGTCTTCACCTGGAACAGGTACATATTGTGGATGTGCCGGCCGTCGGCACGCACCTCGCCGTCACCGAACAGCGGATCCTTCGACGGCAGTTCCTTCATCTTCGCCACGACGGCCTGACCATCACCGCTGTTCGCCGCCGCAGCCGCACGCAGATAGTGCAGCGTGCCGGCATAGACGCCGGCCTGGTTGGCGGTCGGGCGCTTGCCGTTCATCTGCGCGGCGAAGCGATCGGCGAACTTGCGGGTGCCGTCGTTCATGTCCCAGTAGAAGCCCTCGGTGAGATAGAGCCCCTTGGCGCTGTTGAGCCCGATGGCATGGACGTCGGTGAGCTGCATCAGCAGCGCGGCGAGATCCTGGCCGCCTGCAGTGAGGCCGAACTCGCCCGCCTGCTTCACCGAGTTGATGGTATCGCCGACCGCGTTGGCCAGCGCCACGACCTTGGCCTTGCTGGCCTGCGCCTGCAGCAGGAACGAGGAGAAGTCGGACGTGCCGGTCGGATGCCGCACGGTGCCCAGCACCTTGCCGCCCTCCGCCTTCACCACCGCTGCTGCGTCGCTCTCGAGCGCGTGGCCGAAGGCATAGTCGGCGGTGACGAAGAACCAGCTGTCCTTCTTGGCGCGCAGCAGCGCCAGCGCCGTGCCATGGGCCAGCGCCCAGGTATCATAGGTCCAGTGCACGGTGTTCGCCGAGCACTTCTCGCCGGTCAGCACCGCGGTGCCGGGGCCGGAGGCAATGAAGGCGGCCTTGCTGCCACGCACCGCCTCCTGCACCGCGAGCGCGACCGAAGAGAACGGCACGTCGAGGATGGCGTCGACCTTGTCAACGTCGAGCCAGCGCCGCGCCAGCGCAGCGCCGATATCGGGCTTGTTCTGATGGTCGGCCTGGATCACCTCGACGCTGAGACCGGGCTTCTCGGCCTTGAAGTCCTCAACCGCGAGCTTCGCCGCCACCACCGAACCGGGTCCGGTGGAGTCAGCGGCAAACCCGCTGAGGTCGGTCAGTACACCGAGCTTGATGGTGTTGTTGGCGATCTCCGCATGCGCCGCGGACGCGGCAAGCAGCATGACGGCGGCGCCCGCCAGCGCGCGCTTGAGATGACGGGACATGTCTCCTCCTTCGTTTGTGTTGTTGGATGTCGTCATCGCGACGCGCTCAGGCGCGTCGCAGTTCGTTCAGGACCTGTTCGGCGACGTCGACACGCACCGTGCCCTTCGCTACCAGCGCCTTCGCCACCGCGTCGACCTCGTCGCCGACCGCACCGGCCATCATCGCGATGTTCTGTGCATGCAGGTCCATGTGGCCCTTCTGGATGCCCACCGTCGCCAGTGCCTTCAGCGCCGAGAAGTTCTGCGCGAGGCCGACCGCGGCGATGATGCGCGCCAGCCGCTCGGCGGTGCGCACGCCAAGGATCCTCAGACAGGCCTGCGCGGTCGGATGCAGCCTGGTCGCGCCGCCGATCAGGCCGACCGCCATCGGCAACTCGATCGAGGCGCTGAGGTCGCCCTCGCGCGTCACCTCGTAATGGGTCAGGCTGCTGTAGTGGCCGCAGCGCGCCGCATAGGCGTGGGCGCCGGCCTCGACCGCACGGGTGTCGTTGCCGGTCGCAAGCACCACGGCGCTGATGCCGTTCATGATGCCCTTGTTGTGGGTCGCCGCGCGATAGGGATCGGCGGCGGCAAAATGATACGCTGCCAGCATGCCGTCGCGGACCTCGGCGCCGCCGATGTCGGCGAGCTTCCACACCGCGTGGGCCCGCGCGAGGCGCCGGTCGGCGAGGTTGGACAGGATACGCAGGTACACCCGCCCGCCGCTCCACGCCGCGATCTGCGGCGCCACCTTCTCGGCCATGGTGTTGACCGCATTGGCGCCCATGGCGTCGCGGGTGTCGACGATGAGATGGGTGATCAGCATCGGGCCGCCGCGCGTCTCCAGCAGGCGTACCTCGAGGTCACGGAAACCACCGCCGAGCTTGACCAGCACCGGGTCGCAGGCGTCGCAGATCGCCCTGATGTCGTCGCGCCGCTCCAGCAGGCGCAGCCGCGCCGCGTGGGGATCAGGCACGTCGACCGCCTGCACCTGGGCGATCATCAGCGTGCCTGACAGCGATGTGGTGAAGCCGCTGTCGTAATTCTGCCGGGCGGCGTTGCACACCGCGGCAACCACGGAGGATTCCTCCGTCGCCATCGGCACCAGCACATCCTCGCCGTCCACCTTCATGTTGGTGGCGATGCCGATCGGCACATTCATGGTCGCGATGGCATTCTCGATCAGCTTGTCGGCGAGCGGCACCGGCAGGTTGCCCATATCGGCGAGATGGCTCCTGGCCGCCTCGTCGAGGTCGGCGAACGCGGCGACAAGATCGAGCCGCTCCAGCGGCGATTTGCGGTGGAAACCGCCAATCCGCGAACTGCGGTTGCGGCCGGAAAGAGTGGAGTTCATCGCGCGATCCCTGGTGGCGGCAGCCGCGCCCACGGGAACGCAGGGGAACGACACCCGCGCCGGCCATGCCGCCGATCGCGTGCCTGTCGCGCCCGCCTCGGCGAGCGGCGCCCTCCCCATCGTCCCGCCTTGCGCGGCGAACGTTTGTGATGCCAGCAACTTGAAGCGCCGATGGGTACGGTTCAAGGAACGCTTTGCACATTTATCCGAAGCCCCGTACCATCTCGACGATGGGTACAGTTGCCTCCACAGGCCGGCCGGGACAGGCCAAATCGCGTGTCGACATGGTGATCGACACGTTCGCCGAGCGCATCGAGCGCGGCCAGATGCGCGGCGGCGAGCGGCTGCCGTCGATTCGCAGCGCCGCGCAGGCGTTCGGCGTCTCCAAGAACACCATGGTGGACGCCTATGAGCGCCTCGTCGCCACCGGGCTGATCGAGAGCCGCCCCGGCTCGGGCTTCTATGTCAGCCAGCGCCGCGCCAAGGCCGCCGTCGTGCCGACGCCGGTAGCGGTCGACGCTGTCGACAGCGTCTGGCTGCTGCGCGAGCAACTCGAGAAGCGCTACGCCGTGCGCGTCGGCGACGGCCGGCCGCCGCCGGCGTGGACCGAAGGCTCCGAGGTCGGGCGCTATCTGCGCCCGGTCAATAAGCCAGGCCAGCGCACCATTCCGGAGAGCTATGGCAGCCCCTACGGCCTGCTGCCGCTGCGCGCCCGCCTCGCCGGCCTGCTCGCCGAACGCGCCATCACCGCGACGCCGGCGCAATTGCTGATGACCCATGGCGCCAACGACGCGCTCGACATGATCGTGCGCCACTTCGTCGAGCCCGGCGACGCCGTGCTGGTGGACAGCCCCGGCTACTATCCGCTGTTCGGCAAGCTGCGGCTGGCGAAAGCCCGTCTGGTCGGCGTGCGCCGCCAGGCCGATGGGCCCGATCCCGACGACCTCGCCGCCCAGGCCGCCGCCAGCGGCGCAAGACTGTTCTTCACCCAGTCGCTGGCGCACAACCCGACCGGCTGCTCGATCAGCCTGCCGGTGGCCTATCGCGTGATGCGCGTCGCCACCGACCACAACCTGATCATCGTCGACAGCGACCCGTTCGCCGATGTCATGCCGGCGAGCCAGCCGCGGCTCGCCGCGCTCGACGGGCTCGACCGCGTGATCGTGGTCGGCACCTTCGCCAAGACGCTGTCCGCCAGCCTGCGCTCGGGCTACATCGCCGCCCGCGCCGACATCGCCGCCGCCCTCGCCGATCTCAAGATGATCACGCGGACCAACTCGTCCGGCTATGTCGAGCAGATCGTCCACGACCTGATCGTCAGCGGCCGCTATCGCGGTCACGTCAAGCGCCTCGCCGGACGCATCCGCGAGGCCACCCATCGCGCCCACGAAACGCTGGCGCGGCTCGGCCTCTCCTGCCTCGGCGAGCCGTCGGGCGGCTTCTACATGTGGTGTGAACTGCCCGCGCACATCGACGACGAGGAACTGTCGCGACGGGCCGCGGAGCGCGGCATCCTGCTCGCACCGGGGTCGGCGTTCCATCCCGGCGGCAACGAGACGCGTCCGGCGATGCGGCTGAACATCGCCTACCTGCAGGATCCGCGGTTCGAGGAATTCATGCAGGCGCAACTGCGGGCGCCGGTCGAAACGGGAAAGACCCCCGCACGCAAACCGCGCCCGCAGCCTTGAACGTTCAGGCGGCCGACGACAGCGACGCCACGAGCGCGCGGAAGCGCGCGAGTTGATCCGCCTTGAGCTGGCGCGCCTCGTCGCGGCCGACGAACACCTTGAACATGATGCCGCCATCGACGTTGAGGAACGCAACGAACGCCGAGGTCTTGTTCATGAACGGCCGTTCGACGAACGCAACCCCGCCACAGCGGGTGTGGCGCAAATGGCCGTGCAGGCCCTTCGGCTGCATCAGGTTGAAATAGCCGCGGCCGACCTCGCCGCTTGGCAGCGGCCCGGTGAACTCGAAGATGCCGTCGTCGGTGTGCACGATCAGCGTCACCTCGCCCCACCCGGCGATGTCCTGCATCACCTCTGCGAACGCCTCGCCGGCGCCGAAGCGCGCCATGCCTTCCGGCAGCGCCTCCAGCACCGCACGGGCGGTGACGCCGCGCTCGCGCGCGACGTCCTCGATCACCGCGCCGGCATTGGCGGCCATGTAGGTCTTGAGATCGTCGGCCGTGATTATCGCCTGTGCGTCAGCCATCCGGTCACGCCGCCGCGCTGGACTTGCGTTCAGTCTGGATGATCTCGAAACCCTCGAACCTGGGGTGGCCGAGATAGAGGCTTTCGCCGGTCGGGTTGCCGGCACGGGCATGCGCGGCGCGAAATTCTTCCGAGCGCGTCCACGCCTCGAACGCCGCCTTGCTCGCCCACAGCGTGTGGGTGGAATAGAGGCGATGGTCCTCGGCGTCCGGCCCGCGCAGCAGGTTGAACTCGATGAAACCGTCCATCCGGTTGAGATAGGTTTCGCGCTTTGCCCAGATCGTCTCGAACGCCTCCTCGGCGCCCTTGCGGACCTCAAAGCGATTCATGGCGATGTACATGTCAGACTTCTCCCTTGGTAACGCGTGTCAGTTTCGGAGCAACAGTTGTCCGCTCCCTCGCGGGATCGGACGACGGCGAAAGCAGCAAGGCGGACCGCGCGAAGCGCGGCCCGCCAGGATGCCCCCGGTGGGCGCGGAGGTCAGGCGCCACCGAAATGGATCTTCAGGCCGCCCTTGTAGGTGATGCCGGGCCCCGGGCTCGAGAACAGCACGTCGTTCTGCGTCGTGCCGTCCGTCGAGGAACCGGGAATGGCATAGGGCCGGTAGTAGCGGTTGGCGACGTTGTCGACCGAGAAGTTCAGCGTGATATCCTTGGTCGGCTGGTACGCCAGATAGAGATTGACGAGATCACCCGAGGTCGCCGGAAGGTAACCAGCCGGCACGTCGGTGTTCGCGGCAAACGACACCCACTGCGCCGAGACGGTGAGCCGCCGGTCGAGGAAGCGCAGGCCCGCGGTGCTCACCACCTTCTTGGGCATGATCAGCGAGGCGAGGCCGACATTGGTGACCGTGTTCTTGCCTTCCATCACGTTGCCGGCGACGCTCGCGAACCAGCTGCCGGCGTCGTAGGCAACCTCGCCCTCGAAGCCCTGGATGCGCGCGTTGGCGATGTTCTGGTACTGGTAGAATTTGCTGTAGTTGCCGAACCGCGGCCCGAGGATCGAGGGCTGCGGCGTCGAGGCGACGAGGTCGATATAATCCTCAACATCGTTGCGGAACACGTTGAACTTGGCGCGGAAGGCATCGGTCGCCGAGAAGATGCCGTCATACTTGAGATTGACGCCGACCTCCTTGTTCTTGCCGACCTCGGGACGCAGGTACGGGTTCTGCTGGAAGCAGAACAGGCCGCCGCTGCCGTCCGGACAGTTGAACAGCACCGGACCGCCGCCGGTGGCATGCGAGCCCGCGATCAGGGTCTCCGTGATCGACGGCGCGCGATAGCCTTCGGCGTAGCTGACATAGGGCGTGAAGCCTGCGAACGGCGTGAGGCCGACCGTGATCTTCGGCGACACACGATCGCCGCTCGACGTCACGCCTCCGCCATTGAGCTCGTAGTGATCATAGCGCGCGGCGCTGACGATCTCGAGCCAGGTCGAGTAGTTGGTCTTGAGCTGCACGAAGCCGCCGGACACCGTGCGACGTCCGCCCGGCGTGGTGACGTTGGAGTTGCCGCTCTTGTCGAAGGTCGTCACGTTGTCCTGGAACGCATCGACGCCGTAGGTCAGCGCATTGCGCCAGTCGCCGAACGTGAACTTCGAGGTGTTGTTGACGTCGATGCCGACGGTATTGAGCAGGTAGCTGCGCTGGTCGCCGACGCAGCCGGAAATGTTGTTGCCGGGGTTGGTCAGCGAGCACACCCCGCCACCGGTGGAGATGCGGTTGTTGTAGGTCTTGACCTGATCGTTCTCGGTGCGATTGGCGTAGAGCGTGGCGTTCCAGTCGAACAGGTCGTCGTCCGGCTTGTAGTAACGCCAGTTGACCGTACCGGTATAGTTCTTGACGTTGGAGTCGTAGACCGACGTGCCGGCAATCGCGGCGATCGGCGCGGTGGTGGTGGTCGGGCCACGATTGAACTGGCCGATACTGTAGTTGAAGTCCTGGAACGTGCCGCCGATCTTGACCGTATGGCCGTCGGCCGGGCGTGCGGTCAGCTTCAGCATGCCGGCGGCGAGGTCGTTGCCGGTGTTGCYGATCTCGGTGCCGCTGCCGTCCTTGTAGTTGCCCTGGTTGCGGTAGACCGCGCCGCCGAACACGTCGAGCGTCGGATCGGCACGCACACCGCCGAACACCGAGCCGACGCCGCCGAAGCCGTTCGACTTCAATGATCCGCTGAGGTCGACACCCCAGCGCTCACCGGGACGCACCACATCGTCGATGTCCTTGGTGCGGAACGAGACCAGGCCACCGATCGCACCGGAGCCGTAGACATTGGCGATCGGACCGCGCACCACGTCGATACCGCCGATCAGCTCCGGATCGAGGAAGAACGAGCCATTGGCGTTGTGGCCGGTACGCTGGTAGTTCTGCCGCGCACCATCGACCAGCACCGCGACGCGGCCGAAGTCCTGCAGACCGCGCACATTGACCGCTGTCGACGGCTCGTCGCCGCGATCCTGCATCGTCACCCCAGGCACCGTGCGCAGCACGTCGCCGACGCGCGTCGGCTGCATGCCCTGGATCTGCTCGCCGCTGACCACGCTGACCGGCGCCAGCGCATCGATCGCCCGCTCCTCGGTCTTGCTCGCCGACACCGTGATCGTGTCGAGGGTCTGCGCGGCCTGCGCATGCGCATTCAGCGCCTGTGATGCCGGCGGCTGCACGACCGGGCGACGCACCGCCGCGCGACGCTTTGCAGGTTTTGCCTGATCCTGCGCGGCCGCTTGTGTCGCCCGCGCCGGCTGCGCATCCTGCGCGTGACCGAACGACGCACCGCCCAATCCCAGCGCCAGCACCGACGCGCCCCAAAGGAGCACATGCGTACCCCCGGCCCGATTTTGCATCTTGCCCCCAACCAAAAACAGAGTGTGACCTGGTCGTGGCTGGCGGGCGGCCGGAAGCGGCAGCTAGCTGGCTAGCGCGCCCTTGATCGTGGGCGCAAACCAATGATGAACGTTCCGTAAGGCGCGCATCCAACACGGTCAAGCAGCAGCGGCGGCAGTTTATATCAATTGTAAAATCCCGCGCTTGGAGGACGTCTTGCTGACCCCGTATATCGGAAGCCGATTGAGGATCGGCGAACGATGGATCGACACACGCAAGACACGACAGCAGCGGAGACCGCGGTGCAGAGCCGCCAGATCGCGCTGACCGGCAACCGCCTGGACGCGCGCGACCTGTTCGTCGCCACGCGCGAGATCATCATCGCCCATGGCGAGGAGACCTACCGCCTGCGGCTGACCTCGCAGAACAAGCTGATCTTGACCAAATGAAAATCCAACAGATGCACCATCGCCCGCTGCTGCGTCCTTTGGCCACGCTGCTGACCGCAGCGCTCGCCACCGTAGCGCTGTGCACGCCGTCTCCCGCTCACGCGGTCGATGCCGCACCATCGCAAGCTGCGCCCGCGCGCATCGTCTCCGTCGGCGGCGCGGTCACCGAAATTCTCTACGCGCTCGGCCTTGCCGACCGCATCGTCGGCCTCGATGTCACCAGCCTCTATCCACCCGAAGCGCTGCGCACCAAACCGAACGTCGGTTACATGCGGCAGCTCTCGCCGGAGGGCATTCTCGGCCTCAATCCGCAGCTCGTTGTCGCCATCGACGGCGCCGGACCGAAGGAAACGCTCGCCGTGCTCAAGGACGCGAAGGTGCCGGTGATGACCGTACCCGAGATATTTTCCGAGCAGGGCATCCTCGACAAGATCGGCTTCGTCGCCGACCGGATGGGGGTCACGTCGCGCGGCGCCTGCCTTACTGCTGCGGTCTCGGCCGACCTCGCCTCGATGCATGCGTTGCGCGACAAGGTCGGCGACAGGCGCCGCGTGATGTTCGTGATGTCGCTGGTCAGCGGCCGCGCCATGGTGGCCGGCCGCCATACCGCCGCGGACGCGATCATCGACCTCGCCGGCGGCATCAACGCGGTCGCCGACTATGACGGCTACAAGCCGATCAGCGAGGAAGCCATTGTCGCTGCGAACCCCGACGTCATCCTGACCATGCAGCGCGGCGCCGATGCGGTGACGCCCGAGGCGGTGTTTGCCAATCCCGCCTTCGCCATGACGCCGGCTGCGCGCGACAAGTCCTTTGTCGCGATGGATGGCCTCTATCTGCTCGGCTTCGGCCCGCGCACCGCGGCGGCCGCCCATGACCTCGCCGGCAGGCTTTATCCCGCCCTGTCCGGGCAGCAGCCATGGACGTCGCGCGTGCTCTCCGCCGACTGCCGCCACTGATGTCGGCGCTCAACACCAGCCCGGCACGCATCACGGCACGCGCCCACGCCGGGACCGTGCGCCCCCGCGCGCTGCCCGTGCTCATTGTTTTGGCTCTCGGCTTCGTGGCCTGTGCGGCTGCGGCCGCCAGCATCGGAGCCGCGGGCATTCCATTGTCCCGCCTGCCGGCCGCGCTCGGCCTTGCAGCATCGAACGCGGATCCTGCGCTGCAGGCGCGCGATGCGCTGGTGCTGTGGTCGATCCGCATCCCGCGCATCCTGATCACCGCCATGGTCGGCGCCATGCTGGCGGTTGCCGGCGCGATCATGCAGGGCCTGTTCCGCAACCCCCTGGCCGATCCGGCGCTGGTCGGCGTCTCCAGCGGCGGCGCCTTCGCGGCCGCCACCGCCATCGTGATCACCGACAGCGCCTGGATGGCCGGCCTGCACCTGCCGCAGTTCGAGCTGCTGCCGGTAGCCGCATTCCTCGGCTCGCTCGCCACCACATCGATCCTGTACCGGATCGCCAGCCGCAACGGCCGGACATCGGTGGCGATCTTCCTGCTGTCGGGCCTCGCCGTCGCCGCGCTCGCCAATGCCGGGATCGGCCTCCTGGTGTTCGTCGCCGACGACCGCCAGTTGCGCGACATCACCTTCTGGATGCTCGGCTCATTCTCCGGCGCGACCTGGTCGAAAGCCGCCATCATTGCCCCGGTGACGGCCACCGTGCTGCTCGCCACCACGCTGGTCGGCCGGCAGCTTGACGTGCTGGTGCTCGGCGAGGCGGAGGCCTTCCACAGCGGCATCCATGTGCAGCGCCTGAAGACCATCTGCATCGTGCTGGTCTCCGCCATGACCGGTGCCGCAGTCGCCGTCGCCGGCGTGATCGGCTTTGTCGGCATCGTCGTGCCGCACTTGCTGCGCCTTGCGGTCGGGCCCGGCCATCGCCTGCTGCTGCCGGCCTCGGCGCTGTTCGGCGCGGCCCTCGTGACCGGCGCCGACACCCTGGCGCGGACCCTTGCCGCCCCCGCCGAGGTGCCGATCGGCGTGCTCACGGCCGCGATCGGCGCACCGTTCTTTCTCGCTATCCTGCTGCGCCAGCGCGCCACGGTGCTGGCATGAGCCCGGTCTACGAGCTCGCCGCCGTCAGCGCCCGGATCCGCGGCGCGACGCTGCTCGACGGCGTGTCGCTGTCGGTCACGGCCGGCGAGACCGTGGCCATCGTCGGCCCGAACGGCGCCGGCAAGTCCACTCTGATGCGGCTACTGTCCGGCGACCTCGTGCCGACCAGCGGCACGGTACGGCTGAAGGGCCACGCCATCACCGACTATCGCGCGGCGGATCTTGCCGCCAACCGAGCAGTGCTGTCGCAGCACGTGCAGGTCAGCTTTCCATTCATGGTGGCGGAGGTCGTCGGGATGGGCGGCGGCCGGCAGCCACGCGCCGAAGTCGAGCCGCTGGTCGCCGCGGCGCTGGCGGAAGCAGAACTCGACGGCTTCGCCGCGCGGGAGTTGCCGACGTTGTCCGGCGGCGAACAGCAGCGCACGCATTTCGCCCGGGTGCTGGTGCAGCTCGCCTGTGGCGAAGCCGACCACGGCGCCGGTGCGCTGCTGCTCGACGAGCCGACCGCGAGCCTCGACATGCGCCACCAGATCAACCTGCTGGAATCGGCGAAGCGCCGCGCCCTGCAGGGCACGGCGGTGATCGCGGTGCTGCACGACCTCAACCTCGCGGCACGGTTCGCCGACCGCATTCTGGTGGTCAGGAAAGGCCGCCTGGTGGCGGATGGCGCGCCCGCAACCATCATCACCGACGACCTGTTGCAGCGCGTGTTCGAGGTCGAGGCGCGTGTCGGCACCACGCCGGGCGGCTTGCCCTTCGTGCTGCCGCAACAGATGGCGCGGACGGCGACCGCCATCGCCGCCGCCCGGCACTGACCCGCGGCTTCGGTTCAGGATTCCTTGAAGCCGTATTCCGGCACATTGCCGCTGGCGCCGTAATATTTGTACGGCAGGAACTTGCCGGACATGGTGATCTTGACGCGATCGCCCTTCGGATTCGGCAGCCGCTCCATCACCATGTCGAAGTCGATAGCTGACATGATGCCGTCGCCATACTCCTCCTCGATCAACGCCTTCCACGCCGGCCCGTTGATCATCACCAACTCATAGAAGCGGTAGATCAACGGATCGGTCGGCGGCATCGGCGAGCCGCGCATCGGCGTCTCGTTCAGCATAGCGATCTCGGATTTTGACAGGCCGAACAGCTCGCCGGCATTGGCTGCCTGTGGCTTGGTCAGTTTCATCTGGCCGAGGATCGCGCCGACAATCAGGACTTCGGAATAGCCGCCGATCTTCTCGCAGATGTGTTTCCAGCTCCAGCCATTGTCGCGCTTGATGTCGAGCAGCTTTTCAGTGAGGTCGGATCGCTTCATGGAAGTCTCCTCTGCATGGACGTCTCCTGTGGTCGTTGGGGGGATCTTCGTCGGATGGCTCCGGCCGCACCACCGCGACGACAGGGTTGCAATCTCCCGTCGTTTCGACAAACGTCGTGGCCGGAAGTATTGCAGCCTCCACCCCCGCCGCGCAACGACGCGGCCGATGCGAGATGGAAGGACGAGCCGTCATGCCGACCGACGAAGCATTCCTGCGCCGCACCTTCGATGTGGCGAGCCGCGCCAAGGCCCACGGCAACCATCCATTCGGCGCCATCCTCGTCGATGGGAAGGGACAAGTGCTGCTCGAACAGGAGAACGGCTACCTGCCCGCGCGCGATGGCACCGCCCATGCCGAGCGGGTGCTGGCGACACGGGCCTGCACCTCCTTCGCGCCGCAGGTGCTGGCGACGGCCACGCTGTATTCGTCGGCCGAGCCCTGCGCGATGTGCGCTGGCGCAATCTACTGGGCCGGCATCGGCCGCGTGGTGTACGGCCTCAGCGAGCACCACCTGCGCACGCTCACCGGCAATCATCCTGAGAACCCGACACTCGACCTGCCCTGCCGCGACGTGTTTCGCACCGGTCAGCGCCCGACCGAGGTGGTCGGACCGTTGCTCGAGGACGAAGCGGCCGCGCAGCATCTCGGCGCCTGGTCGTAACAACGCGACGGCGCCGCGGGAGGTTCGCGGCGCCGTCTCGGCTGTCGGTCTGTGCTCAGAACTTGACCGACACGCCGGAGTACAGCGACTTCTCGGTGCAGCTCTTGTTGTTGACGCCACCCGCAAAGAAGCAGACGCCGTTGGCCGGATTGCCGTCATCGAGGCCGAACTTGTTCTCCCAGTAGCGGTAGGCCACCCAGAC